>CAYZFD010000003.1:71065-73329 GCA_964477735.1 uncultured Flavobacteriaceae bacterium | reverse complement strand
CCAATTCTAAAAAACAAATTCATCGTGCCCGCTTCTTCCAAATAGGCATGTTCGTTGGCATCGGTCCAAATAATTTGTTGATATCCTTCTTCAATAGCCAAGGAAGTGGGATAGAAGGAAGCGGCGTAATTTCCGGCGGCCTTAGCATATCCAACACCTCCGCTAGCTGCTCTACTGAAATGATCAGCAATTTTAACTCTCAGTTCCCCGCCATAATAGGCATCTGCAGGAGCACAAATGGTCATAAAAGTGTATTCATTAGCAGCAGAGGCTTGAACACCCGATTGCGAAGCAAAAACAAAGGGTCTGATGTATATGGACTTTCCTTTTCCAGATGGAATCCAATCGGCGTCTAATCGCAGGAGGGTGGCAATCCCATTCATGAAAACCTCCTCGGGAATTTCAGGAATGGCTAATCGTACCGATGACTTGTTGAAGCGCTCAAAATTATCCTTTGGTCGAAACATCCAAATGTTGTTTTCAGCGTCTTTATAGGCTTTCATACCCTCAAAAATAGCTTGACCATAATGAAAAACTCTGGCTGATGGATCGATAGTAAGGGGTTTGTAGGGTGTAATCATTGGTTCTCCCCAATGCCCATTTTTATAATGACAGACCAACATGTGATCTGTAAAAACACTGCCAAAAGGCAAATCATTCAAATTTAGAGTGCTGAGTTTTGATTGTTGGGTTTTTTCAACGATCATCTTTGGTATGTTTGGTTTAACGAATGTACAAAATTAAGCCATTAGGTTCAATTGTTTGATTGAATATTGGTAATTTGCAAAAAAAATCTATGAAATTTTTAATCACTGGAGCAACTGGACTCGTTGGCCGTAATTTTACGAATTCAGTTTTGGAAGCAGGGCACCAGGTTCATTTTCTAACAACAAGAAAAGCAGGATTAAACACCTTCAATAATGCGAAAGGTTTTGTGTGGGATCCAAAAAACAATTCAATCGATAGGGATTGTTTTGATGGGGTAGAGGTCATTGTTCATTTGGCAGGAGCCACAGTATCAAAACGATGGACAAAAGCCTATAAAAATGAAATATTAGAGAGCAGGCTAAACACCACAAAAACTCTTTTAGAGGGTTTAAAAAAAACAAATAAACACCAGGTGAAGCAAATTGTTTCAGCCTCTGCCATTGGCATTTACAAGGATCACTTGACTCAAGTGCAAACAGAGACTGATTTGCCCAGCAACACCTCTTTTTTAGCCACTGTTGTTCAGGAATGGGAAAAAGCTGTTGACGAATTCGAGATGCAAAACATAAATGTTGCGAAACTCAGAATAGGACTTGTACTTGCCTTATCAGGGGGCGCCTTACCTTCAATTATGTTGCCTATTAAATGGGGGTTGGGTGCTTGGTTTGGGCATGGACAACAATATCAATCATGGATTCATATCAAAGACCTGACCGCAGCTTTTTTGTTTTTGGCAGTGCATAATCACTCGGGAGTTTTTAATGCGGTAGCCCCCAAACCTGTTTCAAACAAGTTTTTAACTATCCAAATTGCCAAATGTTTAAAAAAACCACTGTGGCTACCTTCCATCCCTAAATTTTTTATGGATTTAATAATGGGGGAGATGTCTCAATTGATGTTTCAGAGTCAGTTTGTTTCATCAGAAAAAATCATTAAAAAAGGTTTTCGCTTTCAGTTTTCATCCATTGAAGCAGCACTCCAAGATCTTCTTGAAAAAAAACAAGTATGACAATTTGACACTTATACACAATTGGCAGTAATTTTGCCACTTGCAAAAAAAATACAATTAAAATGGCAAAAACCGCTAAAAAGAAAGATAAAGAAGCAAAGCCCCAAGAGGAAAAGGAAGATCCGATAAAACTCCTTGAGCAACAATTGGCTGCCGAAAAAGAAAAGTTTTTGCGCTTATTTGCTGAATTTGAAAATTACAAAAAAAGAACTACAAAGGAACGTATTGAATTATTCAAAACCGCTGGCCAGGAGTTGATGACGGCCATGCTTCCTGTTGCGGACGATTTTCAACGTGCCATGGTAGAACTTCAAAAATCTGAAGAAAAGGCATTGGTTGATGGCGTTTCACTCATTCAAAATAAATTTATTGAAACACTCAAAAACAATGGACTCCATGTTGTTGAGGTGAAGAAAGGAGATTTGTTCGATGCCGACCAACATGAGGCCATCACACAAATTCCTGCGCCAGAGGAGCATCTTAAGGGTGCAATAATTGACGTTGTTGAAGTGGGGTACAAGTTAGGAGAAAAAATAATTCGATACCC
>CAYZFD010000003.1:65646-70965 GCA_964477735.1 uncultured Flavobacteriaceae bacterium | reverse complement strand
GGTGGCATGAATATGGATGATATTTTTAGCCAGTTTGGAGATATTTTTGGTTCAGCTTTTGGTGGTGGTTTTGGGGGCTTCGAAAGAGGTCAGCGTCGCGTGAAGGGTAGCAATCTTAGAATTCGTGTAAAACTCTCCCTTGAAGAAGTTGTAAAAGGAGCCGACAAGAAAGTGAAAGTGAAACGTCGTGTGCAAGCCCCTGGGGTCACCTATAAGACATGTGCAACATGTAACGGAAGTGGGCAAGTGAATCGAATCACCAACACAATTCTTGGAAGAATGCAAACCGCCACAACTTGTAGCAGTTGCTCGGGTGCTGGCCAAATGCTAGACAAAAGACCTAGTGGTGCTGATGCCCAAGGTATGATTACACAAGAGGAAACGGTTTCAATTAAAATTCCAGCAGGTGTTGAAGACGGCATGCAGCTCAAAGTTTCTGGAAAAGGAAATGCGGCACCTGGCCAAGGAGTAGATGGCGATCTAATTGTTTTGTTAGAAGTTTCAGGACACCCCACTTTGGCCAGAGAAGGCAACAATCTTCACTTGGATATTTACATCAGTTTCTCAGAAGCTGTTTTAGGCACCACTAAAGATATCGATTTGGTGGGCAGCAAAGTCAGAATTAAACTTGAATCTGGGATTCAATCAGGAAAAATATTAAGACTAAGAGGTAAGGGTGTGCCAAGTTTGAATGGTTATGGAACAGGCGACCTATTGGTCCATGTCAATGTTTGGACTCCAAAAACACTAAACAAAAAACAAAAGTCATTTTTTGAATCCATGCTCGATGACGAAAATTTTTCACCTGCTCCAGAAAAGGATGAAAAATCATTCTTTGAGAAAGTCAAAGACATGTTTTCTTAATTTATAGGCTTGGTTTTAAAAAAAACATTTATATTTGAAAATGCTTTAGAACTTCTAAAGTATTTTTCTTTTTCATAGCAATTTTTTCCCATCCTTAAACTTTGTTTAAGGGTGGGTTTTGTTTTTTAAAAAAGCAAACAAACCTTTTTGTATTTTTATCCAATATAAAATCAAGTTAACATGAGGGAAATTAAAGATTTTCTAAACAAGCCAATCCATTTATTTGGGGATCATTACATCAGTATAAAAGTCATTTTAATCATAAGCTTGGTTTTGTTGATCACGACACTTTTGATGCGTTTGATCAAAAGAATTGTTTACAGAAGACTCACACAAGATAGCCAACTGAAGTTTAAGTCTGTGTTTTCTTTTCTTAATTATTTTGTTTACACACTTGTTGTGTTGATATCATTACAATCGCTCGGGTTCAATCTCACAGCGCTGTTTACTGCTTCGGCAGCTTTGTTGGTCGGTATTGGTTTTGCGCTACAAACCTTTTTTCAGGATATTATTTCGGGTATTTTTATTCTGTCTGATCAATCTGTTCATGTAGGCGATATTGTAGAAATTGACGGTAAAGTGGGGCGTGTCGAAAACATTAAACTTCGCACAACAAGGGCCGTAACTTTCGACAATAGGGTATTGATCATTCCAAACCATAAATACCTCACTTCTATTTTATATAACTGGACCGAAAACGGAATTGTTACTCGTGAACACATCGACGTGGGTGTAGCTTATGGGTCAGATGTTCAGCTTGTGAAAGAAGTTTTGCTCAAGGCGGCTAAAGAACAAAAACATCTTTTGAAAAAACCAGAACCTGTTGTGCTTTTTATGGATTTTGGCGAAAGCAGCTTAAACTTTAGATTGGTTTTTGCGATCAACAATAGTTTTGAATCTAACCTTAGGAAAAGCGATGTTAGGTTTGCAATCGATAGACTCTTTAAAGAAAACAATATTGAAATACCATTTCCTCAACGTGTTGTTCACATGAAAAATTCCTAAATCTATGGCCCATATACTTATTATTGAAGACGAAGCTGCTATAAGGCGTGTTTTAACCAAAATACTACAAGAGGAAGACAAATCATATAAAATTTCTGAGGCTGATAATGGGATAAGTGGTGTTCAGATTGCACAAAATGAAGCCATCGACATGGTTTTGTGTGACATAAAGATGCCCAAAATGGATGGTGTAGAAGTCCTTCAAGAGTTGCGCCAAAGTCATCCATCACTTCCTGTAGTTATGATTTCTGGGCATGGTGACTTAGAGACCGCTGTGGCCTGCATGAGATTAGGTGCCTTTGATTATATTTCAAAACCACCAGATTTAAATCGATTGATTAATGCTGTTAGAGGGGCTTTAAAAAGTAAGGATGCTAGCCCTAAAATAAAGAAAACCATCTCCACCAAAAAAAGCGACTATACCATGGTCGGAAACTCTGAGGCTATGGAGGAGATTTATAGGTTGATTGAAAAAGTTGCGCCCACCAACGCTAGAATCCTCATAACGGGTCCCAATGGGAGTGGAAAAGAATTGGTGGCCCACAGCATTCACGAACAAAGCCTTAGAAATTCAGGGCCTTTCATCGAAGTAAATTGTGCCGCTATCCCTTCAGAACTCATTGAAAGCGAACTGTTTGGGCATGTTAAAGGCTCATTTACTTCGGCCGTAAAAGACCGTGCAGGAAAATTTGAAGCTGCCAATGGAGGAACCATTTTTTTAGATGAAATAGGGGATATGAGCTTTGCTGCTCAAGCCAAGGTGCTACGTGCACTTCAAGAACATAAAGTACAAAGAGTTGGGAGCGATAAAGATATTTCGGTCGATGTTCGAGTGTTGGCGGCTACAAATAAAAATTTAATTCTTGAAATTCAAGAACAAAGGTTTAGAGAGGACTTGTTTCATCGTTTGGCCGTTATTGAAATTGCTGTACCCCCACTAAATCAGCGTCGATCAGATATTCCTTTATTGGTTGATTTTTTCATCACCCAAATGGCGAAGGAGCATAAAACAACCCCAAAGAAAATTCATAAATCAGCGCTCGTTTCACTTCAAAAACACCAATGGCCAGGAAACGTACGCCAATTGCGAAATGTTGTAGAGCGTCTCTTAATTTTGGCTGGTGATGAAATCACCAAAGAAGACGTAGAAAAATATGTAAATTAAAATATGATGAGAGTTTTTATATGTTGCTTAATTTTTTCTTTTATAAACACCCCATTTGCCTTTGGGCAAACAGCTCAAGATGCAACACAAATTCGAAAAATTTACGATACCGCCCTTCTAAATGGAAAGGCCTACGATTGGCTAGATTATCTGTCTAACGAAATAGGCGGACGTCTTTCAGGGTCTGTTCAGGCAGAATGGGCAGTTGAATGGGCAAAAAACGAACTCACTCAGTTGGGTTTAGATCGAGTTTGGCTTCAAAAAGTTAAGGTTCCCAAATGGGTTAGAGGCTCTAAAGAATTTGCTTTTATTGAAACACAACCAGGAGTCACTTTCAATGTGCCTGTTTGTGCACTCGGTGGATCTGTTGCAACACCCTCTGTTGGTATTAAGGCAGAAGTTGTTGAAGTTCAAAATTTCGAAGACCTTAAAAAATTGGGTAAAAAAGCCATTGATGGAAAAATAGTTTTTTATAACAGACCTATGCAGGCCAATGTCATCAGCACATTTACTGCCTATGGTGGTTGTGTGAATCAACGCTATGATGGTGCTCGTGAGGCCGCTGCCTATGGAGCCATTGGTGTAATTGTGCGTTCAATGAACCTTAGACTCGATGACTATCCCCACACAGGGTCTATGAGTTACGGAGATTTACCTGATAGCCAGCGCATTCCAGCTGCAGCCATCAGCACCAATGCTGCCGAAAAACTAAGCTCATTACTAAAAATCAACCCAAAGCTTAAATTTATGTTGCGCCAGCACTGTCAGCTTTACCCCGATGTGGATTCCTATAATGTAATTGGAGAAATAAAAGGCAGCACACACCCCGACGAGATCATGGTTGTTGGGGGACATTTAGATTCTTGGGACTTGGGCGACGGTGCTCACGACGACGGAGCAGGTGTAGTACAATCCATGGAAGTACTTCGTCTTTTTAAACAAACTGGCTATCGTCCAAAACGCACGCTGCGTGTGGTGTTATTTATGAATGAAGAAAACGGACTAAGAGGTGGTAGAGCCTATGCCGAAGCTGCAGCTTTGAACAATGAAAACCATGTTTTTGCACTCGAATCCGATGCGGGTGGATTCACTCCTCGTGGTTTTTCATTCGATTGCTCTCCACAGGCTTTTGAGCAGATACTGGCTTGGAAACCCTTGTTTAAGCCTTATCTCATCCATTTTTTTGAAAGAGGAGGTAGTGGCGCAGATGTTGGGCCACTGAAAAAAAACAATAACGTTTTGGCGGGTTTACGCCCCGATTCTCAACGTTATTTCGACCATCATCATACGGCAATTGACACCTTTGATGCCGTCAATAAAAGAGAACTAGAATTAGGAGCTGCCACCATGTCTTCGTTGGTATATTTGATCGATACCTATGGCATTAATCACCAAGTGAATTCCAATGCCATAGATCAATAAATGTTTTTTGATCAAACATATTTAAGATGAAACTTTGGCGCAATTACATCAAAGAGTTTCCAAGAAACATGCAGTTGGCCTTTCCTGTCATGGTGAGCATGATTGGACACACATTGGTTCAATTTGTTGACAATGTAATGGTGGGTCAATTGGGCACGGCCGAACTGGCTGCCATTTCGTTGGGCAATACACTGATTTACATTGCGATGTCAATTGGCATTGGTTTCTCGATGGCCATTACCCCGTTGGTAGCAGAAGCCGATGCAGCGGGGGATTATCATTCAGCAAAAAAAACCTTGTCTCATGGGGTGGTTTGGTGTTTTTTTCTTGGGTTGTTATTGTTTCTAGGTGTTTGGTTTTCAAAACCTATTTTACTTTTTATGGGGCAACCAGAATCCGTGGTGATATTGGCAATGCCCTACCTTCAATGGGTTGCCGTTTCTTTGTTTCCATTGATTCTTTTTCAGGCTTTTAAGCAGTTTACTGATGGCATTTCTAAAACTCGCTATGCCATGTATGCTACGCTTGTGGGTAACATTGTGAATGTTGTAGTGAATTATTTACTCATTTTCGGATCTTTTGGATTCCCAAAATTAGGAGTGGTGGGTGCTGCCATTGGCACGCTAATTTCAAGAATATTTATGTTGGTAAGCCTATATTTTATAATTTATGCCAAACCTACATTGCGATTTTTTGTCGTCCAAATAGGACTTCTAAAACTCCAAAAAGACCGCCTTTATAAACTATTTCAAATGGGGTTTCCCTCGGCTCTACAAATGTTTTTTGAGGTAAGTTTTTTTGTAGGCGCGGTTTTTTTAAGCGGTTTGCTCGGCAAAAACCCTCAGGCAGCCAATCAAATTGCG
>CAYZFD010000003.1:62468-65546 GCA_964477735.1 uncultured Flavobacteriaceae bacterium | reverse complement strand
ATGCAGGCCGTCACTTTGGGCGCATTAAGAGGACTTCAAGACGTAAAAATTCCCACATGGATCACTTTCGTAGCCTATGGAATGGTAGGATTTCCTATTTCAATTTATTTAGGGTTGTTCACAACCCTAGAAGCTACAGGAATTTGGATAGGTTTACTTTCTGGTCTCCTAGCTTCATCCATAATGTTGTATCTTCGCTTTAATTATAAAGTCAAACAATTGGCCAGTCTAGGTTTTTAAAATGACATCAACACCAGAGTTTTTATTAGCTGATAACACCGACTTCCCAGATTCAATTTTTGTTATTCACACAAGCTACCCGCGATTTATTATCGATCTGTCTAATGACGAAATCGACTGGTGGGAATCTTTCTCCAAAGAAGATCGTGAAATTGCAACTGAAGAAATGGCCCATTGGATTGAAAAAGCCACAAATTTCTATGATCGTGAGGTTGAACGATTGACTGAAAACTGATGGAAACATTAATTTCTTTAGACACCCAATGCTTTCTTTGGCTCAACAATTTAGGAAGCGATAATTTTGATGGATTTTGGCTGTTTGTTACCAATAAATACAATTCCATACCCCTATATCTTTTTCTGTTGTTTTATACACAAAGAGCTTTTGGATGGAAACACATGGGTCTTATTTTACTCACTGTTGCAATTATGGTTTTAGCCACCGATCAAACAACCAATTTTTTCAAACATACCATTCAACGCCTAAGACCTTGTCACAATCCAGATTTAGAAGGTCTCATAAGAGTAGTTAAAGCCAATTGTGGAGGCCAGTATGGATTTTTCTCTGGTCATGCTTCCAATTCTTTTGCCGTAGCCACCTTCTTTTACAGTATTTTTAGGAAACATTCTCCCTGGTTTTATTTACTTTTTTTATGGGCTGCTGTGGTAGCCTATAGCCGTATTTATGTTGGTGTTCACTACCCAATAGACATCATTGTGGGTGCATTAGTGGGAGGAATTTATGGTTTGTTGTTTCATCAAATTCAACTTTTTGTTTTTAAAAAATAGTATGCATTTAAAAAACTTTTTTCAAAACTTAAGATGGTCTGAGTATGCTGTTTTAGGCTATCGAATTTTATTAGCTTATTTGTTTTTCTCAATTTCTAGGGTGTTGTTTTATGTGTATAACAACGAATTAATTGAGATCCAAAATGTAGGAGAATTTCTTTGGTTGTCATTGGTTGGACTTACATTCGACACCTCAGCCATTTTGTATGCCAATTCGCTCTTTGTTATTCTTAGTCTCTTTCCGATTGTTGTGAACACAAAACCAGTTTTTCAGCGTGGTTTGGGAATCTTGTATGCACTTACCAACGGATTATTTTTAGCCACAAACTTTGTTGATTTCATTTATTATCCTTTTTCACAAAGTAGGCTCACTACTGCTGTTTTTGATGTGGTTGAAAATGAAACAAACCTATTCCCTCTTTTTAGCATGTTTTTGGTTAACTACTGGCATGTTTTTTTGTTGTTTGTAGCTTGTGCGTGGCTTTGGTGGTTTTTGTATAACAAGGTTGAAATGAAAGTTGTAAAACCCAAAATCAATCTTTCTTATTTTATGAGTTCAACAGTAATTGCTTTGTTTCTAATTTTTATTGCTGTAATAGGCATTCGTGGGGGCTATGGAAAAGCCACTCGTCCAATTAATATGGTCGATGCACAACGCCATATTCGAAATGCGAGTCAAGCAGATTTTGTGCTCAACTCTCCATTTTGCCTGATCCGTACTGCCGGAAAAAACTTTTTTAAACTTCAAAACTATCTTCCACCTGAAGAAGTAGATAAGATTTTAAAGCCCATCAAGCAATATGATGGGGGGTCATTGAAGGATCAAAATGTGGTGATTTTAATTATGGAGAGCTTTGGAAGGGAGTTTATGGGGGCTTTTAATGAGCAAACAAACATCCCTGACTTTGTTAGTTACACGCCTTTTTTAGACTCTCTGGCGCAACACAGTGTTATTTTTCCTAACATGTTTGCCAATTCACGCCAATCGATACATGCCATGCCCGCCGTCTTGGCCAGTGTCCCTTCGATGAAGGTGGCTTTTACATCTTCACCTTACGCCAAACAGCCCATTCAGTCTATAGTTTCTGTGGTCAAGGAAATGGGTTATGATACTTCCTTTTTTCATGGTGCACCCAATGGCTCGATGGGATTTTTAGGATTTTCGAACATACTCGGCTATGATCATTACTATGGAAAAGATGAATTCAATGATGACAAAGAATTTGATGGTTTTTGGGGTATTTGGGATGAACCCTTTTTTCAGTTTATGAAGCAAAAGCTCGACGAAAAACAACAACCCTTTTTAGCAACTATTTTTTCTGTGAGTTCTCATGAACCCTACAGAGTACCAGATCAATATAAAGGTGTTTTTCCTGCTACTGAAAATCCAATGCACCAAGTGATGGGGTATAGCGATCATGCATTGAAGCAGTTTTTTGAAAAGGCCAAAAAAGAACCTTGGTTTAAAAACACACTTTTTGTGCTCACTGCAGATCATTGTAATCGCAGCTCTTTAGATTTTTACAAAAAACCCATAAACCGATTTGCCACACCATTGTTGTTTTATCATCCCGAAAAACTTCAGCCAGCAGTTCACATGGAATTGGCTCAACAAATGGACATCTTTCCGTCTTTAGTGGATATGCTTGGTTATGAAAAACCCATTCAATCTTGGGGTAGAAGTGTGTGGAGGCAACGCCCCGACGAACCCCCATTTACCGTTCATCACACAACAGCAGTTTACAGACTCATTATCGACAAATATATTGTGGTTTTTGATGAAAAAAATATTCTAGGGATTTATGACCATAAAGATTATGATTTAATCAACAACATAGAGGATCCCAATAACGAAGACATGCAAAAAGCGGTGCGTTTCACAAAAGCTTTTGTACAAGATTTCATGAATAGGGTAATCAACAGAAAACTAACGCCCTAATTTTTTTTGAGCAACTCTGGAAATTTAGCCTTGAATCGGTTAAGCCTTGGAACTGAAACCGATTTCACATAAGGGTTTGTGGGATTTAAGCGTTCATAGTTTTGATGGTA
>CAYZFD010000003.1:14066-62368 GCA_964477735.1 uncultured Flavobacteriaceae bacterium | reverse complement strand
AAACCGATTTCACATAAGGGTTTGTGGGATTTAAGCGTTCATAGTTTTGATGGTAGTCTTCAGCTCTATAAAAAACGTTTAACTTTTTAACCTCAGTCACTATAGGCTTGTTAAGGCCCTTTTGCTCTTCTTTGATTGTAGCTTCAATGATTTTACGCTCTGTGTCATTCTGGTAAAAGGCTATTGAGCGGTATTGAGTGCCATGATCGGGTCCTTGACGGTTAGGCGTTGTGGGGTCATGAGATCCAAAAAATACTTTTAAGAGTGTTTTAAAAGACACTTTTTCGGGGTCATAAAAAACCTGAACCGTTTCGGCATGACCAGTCCGACCAGTGCCAATTAGACGGTAGTTTGGATTTTTGGTATGCCCTCCGGCATAACCTGAAACAGCTTCCTCAACTCCTTTAACAGATTCAAAAACAGCTTCTACACACCAAAAACAGCCAGAAGCAAAATAAGCCGTTTCAAATTCTTGAAATTCAGTTTTTGGTGAAGATTTTTTAGGTTGTTTTTTTTCTGGTTGTGATACAGAGGACAAACATCCGAAAGCCATCAAAATTAGCAGGAACTTTTTTTTCATATTATAACAAAATTAGTTAAAATTTAATTCCTTTTTTTATAAACTCCAAAAATGTAATCAGAATCTATTTTTTTTAAAAGCTCATCCTCAATTTTAAAAATAGTGTCAAGGATCTTTTTTTTCTCTACATTAAAATCTTGAAAATGATGCGCAATATCTTTCAAGGCATACTTCAAAACATTTGCACCATAAGGTTTTTCTATTACTGGAATAAACCACCTATGCAACGCAGGCAATATACTTAAAGAATCTACGCACTCTGAAGGATCTGCCAAGACCATCCTAATTATTCCAGAACCTGTAACTCGATTTTTATAAAATGGAGTTTTAAAAATTTTTCTAAATTTTTTAGGAATTACCGCTAAGGCTTCGTTTATCGCGTCAATCTGAATCTTTGGAAATTGAAGTCTATTTGGACCAACATATTCATCAATTATAATGCACCCATCATCTTTCATGCAAGGCCTAATAGTATTTTTTAATAAATCATTTACATTTTTAAAATGATGGAGAGATCCAATAAATAACACCACATCGTAGTGTTTTTTTTTAAATTTATGTGAGTAAATATTTGTGCATTTGATCTCAATATTTTTTAGGTTAAGTTGTCTAATATTTTCTTTTGCTTGTTTCACTAGGTTTTCTGAAAAATCAAGACATGTGATGTGGCTAAAAATTGAACCTTGAGCCAACTTTATTTCAGTTTCACAAGACCCGCTTCCTAATGACAATAGGCGCAAATCACTTTTGTTTATTAATAAACTTTGATTAATAAAATCGATACCAGTGCTTTTCTTCTCACCCGAAATTAACAAGTTCCATCTTTCTCGAACATAATCGATGTCCCAACAACCTAAGCCTCTTAATCTTGTGTCATCAAAAGCGGTTAGTGTTCTTCGTGTTCCAGAATGATGAAATTTTGAAAATACAAAAGAAGCACCTCTTTGTTTAATTTTTATAAATAAATCTAAAAAATCATCAGGGGTTATATATCTTCCCATTTACTAGTTTAGAATTTTATTTTTCAATAGCCCTATAAACCAGTCCAGCCATTAGGGCCCCAATGATTGGGGCCACCCAAAACAGCCACAACTGGCCCATGGCCTCACCTCCAACAAACAGGGCTTGCGAGGTGCTTCTGGCGGGGTTGACGGATGTATTGGTAACAGGAATGCTCACCAAATGCACCAGGGTGAGGGCCAACCCTATAGCCACTCCTGCAAATCCTTTTGGAGCTCTTGAATCTGTTGCACCCAAAATGATGAGTACAAAAACAAAAGTCATGATGATTTCGGTGATCAACGCAGCTTGCATATTGTATCCTCCTGGAGAATGCTCGCCAAAGCCATTGGTAGCAAACGAGCCTATGCCCAGCCCAGCTTCTGATATGTATCCATGACCAGATAGAATCAAATAAAGAATTCCAGCGGCGGCTGTAGCACCCAAAACCTGAGCAACAATGTAGGGGATGAGTTGAGCGGAATTAAATCTTCCACCCATCCACAGGCCAAGGCTGACCGCGGGATTAAAGTGAGCGCCAGAAATATGACCCACTGCGTAAATCATACACAATACGGTGAGTCCAAAAGCTAATGAAACACCTAAAACGCCAATGTGATCTGCTGCCAAAACGGCACTTCCACAACCACCCAATACGAGGACGAAAGTACCTAAAAATTCTGCAATTAATCTTTTCATAATTTTTGATTTAAATGGTTTATAATAGAGTTACCTGTCGTTTGTTTCAACAGTGTAAACAAGCGATACGGTTTTTTGAATTTTCATTTGACCAAGAGCAATCGAGGGGCCTTGATTTGGGCCTTGATCATAACTTTCACTTGCCATCATCATGCTTTCTGCCCTGTAAATGGGGATAGGAAGGAAGGTGTCTTCTGAATAATCTACTAGACTTCCTAGCTGAAACCCTGCCTCTATACTCGCAAAAAGGGCGTTTGATTTAGCATTTTGTATGGCCAATTTTAAGGCCTTTTTTTCCAATTCCTTTTGCTTAGAACTTTTAAAACTCACTTCTTTCACTTCGTTAATTCCTGCCAAAAGGAGGTCGGTGAGCAAAGCGTCATAGCTTTCTGGTTTTTCTAGTAAAACATATAAGGATTGGTTTATTCTGTATCCAGATCTGAAGCGTTTTTGGTTATGATACTCCATCACAGGCTCTATGACGAGCTGCCCTGTTTGTAGGTTTTTTTTATCAACACCTGTTTTTAAACAAATTTGCAAGGCATCTGACATCTTTTCTGTGACCACTTTTTTAAGTGGGATCAATTCTTTGCCATATTCTTCAACGGCTACTCTGAAGTGAATTCGATCTGGCGTGGCCAATACTACACCTTTTCCTTGAAATGAGATTTCGTATTGATGCTGTCCCCAACATGTAAACAGGCTGGCAAACAATAAAACACCAAACGTTTTCTTAAAATTTTTCATAAAAGTCAGTTGTTTCATTTTGCTATTTAGCCCATATATTGGCCGTTTCGTTGATCTTATAGATTTGTTGAATTTATTTATGATTTATCATCATTTTTAAATCATTTTCCAGGAAATATTATCAAATGTTGATGTAGGAAAAACCTTATCCTGTGCAATTGATTTTTAATAAAAATTTAACGCTTTAAACTCCAGATTAAAGTTTGTGATTGCTTTAAAAAGAATTAAATTTGCCCAAGTTCATTAAACATGAAAAAACACATTGCTTTAATTTTGACATTGTCAACCCTTTTGCAATTAACATCTTGTGGTGAATATCAAAAGGTGCTTAAAAGTGAAGACGTTAAGGTAAAATATGATGCAGCAGAAGCCTATTACGAAGCGGGTGATTTTCGCAGGGCAGAGCGTTTATTTGAGCAAATCCTACCTAAATATAGAGGGAAACCACAAGCAGAACGCATCACCTTTTTCTATGCCAATGCTTTGTATGAACGAAAGAGCTATTATTTGGCTGCCTATCAATACGAAACTTTTATTAAGGCCTATCCTAAAAGCCAAAAAATTGAAGAAGCCATGTTTATGGCTGCCAAAAGTAAGTATATGCTATCGCCGACATTTAGCTTAGATCAGAAGGCTACTTTAGAAGCCATGGACATCTTACAAGAATTTATCAATGGATTTCCCAATTCGGAAAGAATGGTTGAGGCCAATTTGCTCACCAAGGAGTTGAGAGAAAAACTTGAAAAAAAAGCTTTTGAGATCGCTAAACAATACAATACTATTCGCGATTACAAAGCCGCCATTAAAGCACTAGATGCGTTTGTGGTGGATTATCCTGGTACACCATTCCGAGAAGCGGCGCTCTATGAACATTTTGATGCCGCCTATGAATTGGCGGTAAATAGCATTCAATCTAAGAAGATGGACCGTTTGCAAAATGCCAAAAAAATTCACGAGACGCTTATTCGATACTACCCCGAATCGGATTATTTGAAAAAAACAGCCAAGAAATTAGAGGTTATAGACGAAGAAATCCGTAAATTTGCCTCCTAAAATTCAAATCACAACAGCTTAATAGACATGGATTTAAAGAAAACGCAAGCCCCAGTTAGCTCTGTTACGTACGATAGAAATGCGATCGACAAGGAAACTGACAACCTTTACGAAGCGATTTCGATCGCTTCAAAGCGTGCCATTCAAATTAATGAAGAAATCAAACGCGAATTGTTAGAAAAGCTTGAAGAGTTTGCAACGCCAACCGAAAGCTTAGAGGAAATTTTCGAAAACAAGGAGCAAATAGAAGTTTCTAAGTTTTACGAAAAACTTCCAAAACCTCATGCCATTGCCATAGAAGAGTGGCTTGCTGAAAAGATTTACTACCGCTACACAGAAACCCCTCAGTAGGATGTCTTTGCTTCGAGGTAAAAAAATACTCCTCGGCATTTCTGGTGGAATCGCAGCTTACAAAATTCCATCACTCATTCGGTTGTTTACAAAAGCTGATGCAGAGGTTAGGGTAGTGCTTACCCCTTCTGCCACTGATTTTGTGGCGCCACTCACACTTTCGACACTGTCTAAGCATCCTGTGCTTTCCACTTTCTCTGATCATGATGGTGACCATCCAGTTTGGAACAACCACGTGGAATTGGCACTCTGGGCTGATTTGATGATCATCGCTCCGGCCACAGCCAACACGCTCTCGAAAATGGCTTCGGCCACTTGTGATAACCTTTTGTTGGCTTGTTATTTATCAGCGAAGTGTCCCGTTTTTTTTGCGCCAGCTATGGATTTAGACATGCATAAGCACCCCGCAACTCAAAAAACTTTTGAAACCCTAACTGCTTTCGGAAACATCATGATTCCTTCCACTTCAGGGCCCCTAGCGAGCGGATTGGAAGGGGAGGGACGTATGGAAGAGCCCGAAAATATTTTTGAATTTTTGCACCAATATTTCGAATCAAAAGCACCTTTAAAAGGTAAAAAAGTAGTGGTTACGGCAGGTCCAACATACGAACCAATTGATCCTGTGCGTTTTATTGGAAACCATTCATCAGGAAAAATGGGCTATGCCATTGCCGACACAGCTGCTTCACTCGGTGCCGAAGTGACACTCATTTCGGGACCAACACATCTAAAAACTAGAAGTGAGAAAGTGAATTGCATTCCCGTGAAAACAGCTGAAGAAATGTGCCAAGCAAGTTTGTCTAATTTCAATGATGCAGACCTGTTTGTGATGTCGGCTGCTGTTTCTGATTATAAAGTGGCTAATGTAGCTTCAAAAAAAATGAAAAAGAATGATCTTGGTTTGGCAGTAGCTTTGGTGCCAACAACAGATGTTCTCGCTACATTGGGGTCTCAAAAAAAGGATCAAATTCTGGTGGGTTTTGCGCTCGAAACTGATCATGAAATCCAAAATGCCATTGACAAACTAAAGCGCAAGAATCTAGACGCCATCGTTCTCAACTCCCTAAATGATTCGGGTGCTGGATTCGGTGTGGATACCAATAAAATTACTTTTATTGATAAAGCACACAACATATTGCCGTTTGAACTCAAATCAAAAGAAGCTGTAGCTTTAGATATTTTAAACCAATTAATTCCTATGCTATGATAAAACGCCTACTGTTTTTAACGTTATTTATGTTTGCGATTACTGGTTATGCTCAAGAACTTAAGTGTAGGGTAGAAGTGAATGCGGACTTGGTTAGCCAAACCAATCAACAAGTTTTTAAAACCTTAGAACGTGCCCTTGCTGATTTTTTAAACCAAACTGCTTGGACAGAACTTTCGTTAGACGAGCACGAAAAAATAGAAATGGATCTTTTTATAAGTGTGACAGCCTACGAAAACGATCAATTTTCTGCTTCCCTGCAGATTCAATCCTATAGACCTATTTACAATTCCACCTACCAATCATCATTATTGAATTTTAAAGACGATAATTTCAACTTTAAATATGTGGAATTTCAGCCGCTCATATTCAATGCCAATGCCTTTGAATCTAACCTGGTTTCATTGCTCTCGTTTTATGTTTATTACGCCTTGGGAATGGATGCTGATTCTTTCGCACCTTTGGGAGGCACCAATTATTTCGAAAAAGCCCAACAAATCGCTGGTTTAGCACAACAAAGCGGTTTTACAGGTTGGAGTCCCTCCGATGGTCGAAGAAATCGATATTGGTTGGCAGAAAATGTGTTGTCGAATACTTTTCAGGAATTGCGCTCAGTCAATTATCAGTATCACCGAAATGGAATGGATGTGATGCACAGCAACCCTCTTGAAGCCAAGCAAGTCATGGCCCAAAGCTTGATGACTTTCACCGATCTCGATCGGCGAAGACCTGGAGCCTTTTTAACGCAAACTTTTTTTGAAGCCAAAGCTGACGAGATTTTTCAAACTTTTAGTGCAGGACCTAAAGTCCCTGTAAAAGATTTGGTGGCCATGCTCAATAAAGTAGCACCCTTCTTTTCTTCTAAATGGAATAACATTCGTTTTTAATATTTTCAAAAGATTATTGGGGTTTGATTCCATTTAATTCTGCTCTATATTTGATAAATATTTAGACACTTTGCTAAGGGCCATAAGCATACAAAACTTTGCTTTGATTGAAGATCTAGAAATGGAATTCAACCAAGGATTTACTTCGCTAACAGGTGAAACTGGAGCGGGGAAGTCTATATTGCTCGACGCACTATCTCTAGCCTTGGGACAGCGCGCAGACCGAAGTGCTTTAAGAAATGCTGAAAAAAAATGTGTGGTTGAAATCACCATTTGGTTAGCTTCTCCGAAGCTTGAATTACTATTTAAAAGAGAGGAGATTGACTTTGAAAACGAAACCATTCTTAGGCGAGAGATACTTCCCAGTGGCAAATCTCGGGCTTTCATCAACGATTCACCAGTGACTCTTGAACTAATGAAAGACGTTGGTGAACAACTCATTGACATTCACACCCAGTTTCAAAGTCGTCAACTTATAGATACTAACTTTCATTTTCATCTCATTGACTCTGTAGCCAAAAATGAAACTTTATTGGCTGGTTTTCAATCGAATTTAAAAGCGTATAGAAATAACGAAAAAGCTTTAACGCAACTATTGGCTTCACAAGAATCTGCCAAACAAGACCTGAGTTATCATCAATTTTTATTTGACGAATTGGTGCAAGCCCAACTAAAAGAGGGGCAACAAGAAATTTGGGAAACTGAAGTGCAAGCACTCGATCAGTCTGAAGAAATAAAAGAGGCCTTGGTGAGTGGACAACAAATCCTAGAAATTGAAGAGCATGGCATCCTTGACCAATTGGCATTGGTGCGAAACAATCTACAACGAATTCAAAACATTTCGCCAAGACTTCAAGAAATCTACACCAGAATTCAAAGTTGTTGGTTAGAATTAGATGACCTTAGAAATGAATTAGAATCTCAAGCTGATCAGGTTGTTGATGATCCTGCTCGACTACAATTACTTCAAGAAAAGCTTCAGAATCTTTATGCGCTTCAAAAGAAACACCAAGTGAACAGTATTACAGAATTACTTCGAGTGAAATCAGAGCTCGCCGTACTGTGTGATCAAAACATTAGCCTAGATTCTCGTATTACTGAACTGAAGAGGGTTCAGGAAGAGTTGTTCTCAAAACTAGAAAATGACGCTCAACAGCTGTCAAAAAAACGTTTGAATGTTGCCAACGATTTGGCCTCTAACATTGTAAGTCAATTGTCTTTACTTGGGATTAAAAATGCCTCAATGAAATTTGACTTTCAAAATTCTCAAGAATTTAATTTGTTTGGAAAACAAACCTTGGAAGTGTTGTTTTCTGCCAACAAAGGGGTTGATTTTGCACCCCTAAAAAAAGTGGCTTCTGGAGGAGAACAATCCAGAATCATGTTGGTGATAAAATCTATAATGGCGCAAAATATACAGCTTCCAACCCTAATCTTAGATGAGATCGACACAGGAGTTTCGGGAGAAGTTTCACACAACATAGGGCAATTGCTTTTGAAAATGAGTGAATCTATGCAATTGTTGGTGATCACCCATGCTCCTCAAATTGCTGCAAAGGGTCATCAACAATTGAAAATTTTTAAGCAAGAAAATCAAGGCAAAACAACTTCTCATCTTAAGGTTTTGGATCGTGAAGAACGCATCAAAGAACTTGCTCAAATGCTCGACGGAGATTCGCCCAGCGAAACTGCCATTCAGCACGCACGGGAGTTGGTGAATTAGTTTTATCTTTGCCAGCAAAACAATACAAATGTCATATAACTTACTAAAAGGAAAAAGGGGAATTATTTTTGGGGCATTAGATTCCAATTCAATTGCCTGGAAAACAGCCGAGAGGGTGCACGAAGAAGGTGGAAAATTTGTACTTACCAATGCACCAATTGCTTTGCGGATGGGGACCATCAATGAACTTGCAGAAAAAACAAACGCCAAGGTAATTCCTGCAGATGCTACTTCTGTTGAAGATCTTCAAAAATTAATTGACGAATCCATGGAAGTTTTGGGCGGAAAGATCGATTTTGTATTGCATTCAATTGGCATGTCAGTGAATGTAAGAAAGGGACGTCATTACACTGATCTTAACCATGAATGGATGACTAAAGGTTGGGATGTTTCAGCAGTTTCTTTTCATAAGTTAATGCAAACCCTTTATCAATCCGATGCCATGAATGAGTGGGGTAGTATTGTGGCCTTGAGTTATATGGCTGCACAACGTGTTTTCCCAGACTATAATGACATGGCCGACAATAAGGCTTATTTGGAGTCAATTGCCCGTAGTTTTGGTTATTTCTTTGGTAAAAACAAAAAAGTTCGGGTCAACACCATCTCCCAATCTCCAACCCCCACCACCGCAGGAAAAGGAGTAAAAGGATTTGATGGTTTTATTGCATATGCCGAAAAAATGTCGCCATTGGGGAATGCAACAGCTCTTGATTGTGCCAATTATACCGTTAGTCTCTTTTCCGATCTAACAAAGCGTGTCACCCTACAAAACCTCTATAATGATGGAGGGTTTTCTAATATGGGCGTGAGTGAGCAGGTGATGGAGTTCTTTGAAAACCAAGAATAAGATTGGGTTTTTTGATGTATTTTTGATTACATCTTAGGCCTAAATGCTGCACAAAAAAAAACATAAAAACGTAAATAAAAATCGGTCTAGGCTGTTGGCTTTGTTCATCAGCCTATCTTTTTTGATGTGGCTCACCAATCAGCTGGCCAAATCCTACACCACCGTAATTTCTGTTCCATTAGTGTTTACAGGTTTAGCGCCAAATCAATTGCTCTCGAAAACTGATATGAAATCACAAGTTTCAGTGGCGGTAACCGCTAGTGGGTACAGGTTGTTTTGGCATCAATTGATCGAAAAAAAAATGCCTGTTGAGGTGCGTTCGGCCTATCAAATTAAAAACAGATATTTTCTAAGTCAAAGCCAGTTGCTGTTACAAATTCAACAACATTTACCTGGAAATGTTAACGTAAATTCTATCGCTCAAGACACCTTCTTTTTGCCTATAACTAGGGCTTATACGAAGAAAGTACCATTGATCTATGACCACCCCATTTCATTTTCCCAAGGATTTCGGTCTAAAAACGAACTTGAAATTTTTCCAGACAGCATAACAATTAAGGGAAGTGCAACTGAAATTGATACGATTCATTTTCTTAGACTTGATCCTCTAAATTTAGAGGCCCTTGACCAAAGTGTAGAAGAAATCGCTATGGTTAGGCCACAGCAATTGGGATTATTAGCTTCTTTGAGCCCTCCTAAAATCGTTTTAAAACTGCAAGTGGAGCGATTCACAGAGGGAATTATTGAGGTTCCTGTAGAAATCATAAACCTACCGCCAGATGTTGAGGCGACACTCTTCCCCTCAGCAGTTAAGATAAAGTTTGTTAGTGGTTTTGAAGAAATTAAAACCATTAAACCGAATGATTTTCGAGTTGTGGCAGATTTTATGAAACTTGATGTTAATGGGCATTTGCCACTTGAGTTGTTTCAATCGCCTGTTGGGGTTGGGCAAATTGAAATTTCAGATAAACATTCAAAACTTCTTATTTCGAAAAATATTCAATGAAAGTAGGGCTCACAGGTGGCATTGGCAGTGGTAAAACTACAGTTGCAAAACTGCTTCAGCAGTGGGGTATTCCTGTGTATTTTGCTGATGAACGCGCCAAAACACTAATGGCAACGAAAATGACACTTTCTAAAGCGATAAATCGGTTGTTTGGCGTTGAAGTGATCAAAGATCAAATCATCAACACTGAATTGATGAGCAAGCAGGTTTTTTCGTCTGCTGCCATGCTAGAAAGTCTTAATAGACTTGTGCACCCTGTAGTTCGTCAAGATTTCGATCATTGGTATGGTCTTCAAGAGGCGCCCTATGTGGTGCAAGAAGCTGCTATTTTGTTTGAAACGGGTGCAGATGCTCTTTTTGATGCCACAATTTTGGTTGTTGCCCCTGAGGCAGTTAGAATTCAGAGGGTGTTGGAAAGACAAAATGTGACTAAAGATTGGGTTTTAAAACGAATGCGTTCTCAATGGCTCGACGACAAAAAAATTCCATTGGCAGATTTTGTACTTCACAATGAAGATAAATCAGAAACGGAAAAGCATTTAATAGGCATTCATCAGCAGTTGTTGAATCGGGCCAACAGTGATGCTTTACGCCGTTCTTAATTGTTGTATTTTTGATGCCATAGGATGAATAAAAAAGTTTTTAAAATTCTGGTTTTTCTAATGAGTTTAGCACTCGTTGGGATTATTTTTGTTCAAGGATTTTGGATTCAAACTACTTTCGACAACAAAGCCCGTCAATTTTCTCTTAATATTAACCAAGCGCTACGAGCTGTTTCAGAACAAATTCAACAGCGAGAATTGAGAGACTATATTGCTGTTTACCAAAAACTTCGAGATAGCATTCAAGCGCCTAAGGCATCAGAGATTACGGCCTTATTTCAATATGTAGATCGAAATGAGAGCACCAACAAAACCTATGTCTATGCACATGGTTTACTTGAAGAGGATTATAACATTTCATTGTCTTTGTTTGATCCCAAGTTCATCGACACGACTTCTATTAAAGATTATAAACAAATACAATCCACAACCATCATTGACGAAAGTTTTGAAGAGGAAATGAAGTCGATGAGTTCAATTGAAAGGCTACAACGCATCGATCGTCTTTCGTTGATGGATCAGGCTAAATACGCCGCAATTTTTCAAAATGTGGCGGCCAACAGACCTATTCATAAAAGACTGACAACCATTGAGTTGGATCTGTTGCTAAGAAATGAGTTTGCGATTCGAGATCTCAATTTACCATTCGAGTATAGGGTTTTTGAGGGCGTGTATCCAACCAAAATTGGCTCTGAAAACTTCAATCTCTCAAGTGACAACAATTTTTTTGAAACTCCCTTGTTTGTCACAGAAAACGGAAATAGCACATACGATCTTCGGGTTTCTTTTCCCGACCAAGATCGATTCTTACGAAGATCGATTATGGGAACTGCTGTGATGTCTATCCTTTTCATTTTCATCATCATTGTCACATTTAGTAGTGCGATTTACCAGTTGCTTCGGCAAAAAAAGATTTCAGAAGTGAAATCTGATTTCATCAACAACATGACACACGAATTCAAAACACCCATTGCAACCATCAATTTGGCTTTGGATGCTTTCAATAATACAACTGTTCAAAACGATGCCAACAAACGTTTGCAGTACCTGAACATGATTCGTGAAGAAAACAAGAGAATGCACATTCAGGTAGAAAATGTTTTGCGCATTTCTCAGTTGGAAAGAAGGGAGATAGAACTACAACAAGAACCTGTTGGTGTTCATGCACTTTTGCATGATGCGATAGATCATCTCAGGCTTATTTTTGAAAGCCAAAACAGCGTTTTGAGCACCAGTTTTGAAGCCAGTCAAGATGGGGTGCTTGGCTCTGGTCCACACCTCACGAATGTTTGGATTAATATTTTAGAAAATGCCATTAAGTATTCCGACAAAACTCCGGTGATAGATGTGCTTACGCAAAGTGATGAATCTTTTATTTGGGTGACCATTACTGACAAAGGAATAGGGATGCCCCCCTCAGTTAAGAAAAGAATTTTTAATAAATTTTATAGGCAAACATCTGGAAATATTCACAACGTTAAAGGCCATGGTTTAGGCCTATCTTATGTGAAACAAATTGTCGATATGCACCATGGCACAATTGCTGTTGAAAGTGAAATAAAAAAAGGTAGTAAATTTGTGATCAAACTTCCACTTAACCCCGAAAAATAGCTTTTATGCAAAACAATAAAAAAATACTACTTGTCGAGGATGACAATAACTTTGGTTTGATTTTGCGCGACTATCTCATCATGAGTTCGTTTGATGTGACTTTGGCAAGAAATGGTTTAGAAGGGATTGAAAAGTTTAAAAAAAACACTTTCGACCTTTGTATCTTAGATGTGATGATGCCCTATAAGGACGGATTTACCTTAGCTGCTGAAATTCGGGCTGCCGATAAAGAAATTCCATTAATTTTCCTCACCGCCAAATCCATGAAAGAAGATGTGCTTAAAGGATTTCAGTTGGGTGCAGATGATTATCTCACCAAACCTTTCGACACAGAAGTGTTGATGTTGAAAATTAGATCTATGCTGCGTAGGCGTGAGTTGACACCTCCAGCAAATAGCCATCAGTTTTTGTTTGAAATTGGTCAATTCACACTCAATACCAAACTTAGGCATCTAAAGTATAAGGATGAAAGTCCTATAAAACTTTCTCCAAAAGAGAATGAATTGTTAAAACTTCTTTTGCTTTACCTCAATGATTTAATGCCTAGGGAGCTCGCACTGAACAAAATTTGGAAAGAAGACACCTACTTTACGTCTCGAAGTATGGATGTCTATATTGCAAAAATTAGAAAGCACTTTAAAAAAGACCCTAACGTTGAAATCGTTAATGTCCATGGTGAAGGTTTTCGGCTAACCGTTCAAAAAAACGTTTCCTAGTTGACGCTCGATCTTGGATGAAATTTTGTCAACAGGGTTTCTAAATGTTTTCTGCTCATGTGTAAATAGCGCTCAGTGGTGGTGATGTTTTCATGGCCAAGCATTTGCTGAATGGTTAACAAATCTGCACCATTTTCCAACAAATGCGTTGCAAAAGAATGTCGCAAAGTGTGAGGACTAATTTTTTTCTTAATACCTGCATCAGACGCCAGATGGTTAACAATCGTGAACAGCATGGCGCGACTCAGTGCTTTGCCATTGCGGTTTAAAAACAAGATATCTTTGTCTTTTGAAAACACTTTTTGCTGATTTCTAATTTCACTGCGATAAGCTTCTATATAGGTTTTGGCCCATTCACTAATGGGAACATAACGTTGTTTGTTTCCCTTTCCAATCACCTGAATCAATCCCTCGTTAAAAAAAAGATCAGAAATTCTGAGACTTATGAGTTCGCTTACTCTAAGCCCACAACTATATAATACTTCTATCATCGCCCTGTTTCTGAGGCCTTGTGGCTTGGAGATGTCTGCAACTGAAATGATTAAATCAATTTCTTCCAAACTAAGGGTATTTGGGAGATAGGTGCCCAGTTTTGGTGCTTCTATCGATTTACAAGGATTTTCGGAGCGAATGCCTTCAAGAATTAGGAATTCAAAAAAACCTCTTAAACCTGAAAGAATTCTAAGCTGTGAGGAAGGCTTTAAAGTTTTTGAAATGTGATAAATAAACTGACGAATACTTTCGCTTCCAATACTTTGAGGGCCTAAAATCAACGCATTTTCTTCCAAATAGCGCACTAATCTTCGTACGTCAAACAGATAACCGTTGACCGTGTTTGGACTATAACCACGCTCTAACCTCAGGAAGTTTTTATAATCAGTTATTGCCTCCGTCCATTTCATGCTCAAAAGTAAAAGATTTTAAGCTTTCATTCAATGCTTAGGTTCATAAAGCAATGGTTTTGTTTGCTTTCAAATGTTATTGAATGGTTATTTTATGGATTTGAATTAAAGCATTATTTTTACCAAAACTTTATTGATGAAACTATGCATCCTTAATGGCCCTAATTTAAATTTATTGGGCACTCGAGAACCAGGTATTTACGGGCATCAAACTTTTGAGGACTATTTTTCAGATTTACAAAAGCAATTTCCATCAGTAGAGTTGACTTATTTTCAGTCTAACATTGAGGGAGAAATCATCGACCAGCTTCACAAAGTCGGGTTTTCATACGACGGAATTATCTTAAATGCTGCGGCCTATACCCACACTTCTGTTGGCATTGGCGATGCCATTAAAGCCATTGAGACCCCCGTGATAGAAGTTCACATTTCTAATACTTTTGCTAGAGAAGATTTTCGACATCAATCTTTTGTGACAGCACACGCCAAAGGACTTATCCTGGGTTTTGGCCTGCAGAGCTATGCCTTGGCCATTCAAAGTTTTCTAAAATAACGATTAAAGGTGTATGACCTCATCATAGGCGGCTGCCACAGCTTCCATTACGGCCTCACTCATGGTGGGGTGGGGGTGAACAGCTTTTAAAACCTCATGCCCTGTGGTTTCTAATTTTCTACCTAGAACAGCCTCGGCAATCATGTCGGTTACGCCAGCACCAATCATATGACAACCTAACCATTCACCATATTTGGCATCGAAAATTACCTTCACAAATCCATCGCTATTGCCCGACGCTTGCGCTTTTCCTGAAGCAGAAAAAGGAAATTTACCAACCTTAATGTCAAAACCTTTTTCTTTGGCTTGTTTTTCGGTGAGTCCAACAGAAGCAATTTCTGGCACACAGTAGGTGCAACCAGGAATATTGCCATAATCTAAGGCTTCAACATGCATGCCTTTAATTTTTTCGACACACAAAATTCCTTCTGCAGAAGCTACATGCGCCAAGGCAGGTCCTGGTGTGACGTCGCCAATGGCATAATAGCCTGGAATGTTGGTTTGATAGAAATCATCGACCAATATTTTATCACGATCCACCACAATGCCTACGTCTTCTAAGCCAATGTTTTCAATATTGGTTTTAATGCCTACTGCCGATAAAACTATGTCAGCATCAAGAACTTCTTCTCCTTTGGCAGTCTTGACAGTGGCCTTGACCCCTTTTCCAGAAGTGTCAACGGCAGTGACTTCTGCTGAAGTAAGAATTTGAATGCCATTTTTCTTAAAGGAGCGTTCAAGTTGTTTTGAAACCTCTTCATCTTCTACAGGAACAATGTTGGGCATATATTCAACCACTGTAACTTCGGTGCCCATAGCATTGTAGAAATAGGCAAATTCGATTCCGATGGCTCCAGATCCTACGACGATCATTTTTTTAGGTTGTTTTTTGAGCGTCATGGCCTCCCGGTAGCCAATCACTTTTGATCCGTCTTGCGGCAGGTTAGGCAATTCTCGAGAACGCGCACCAGTGGCGATGATGATGTGTTTTGCAGATAGCTCTTTTACTGTTCCATCTTGGTTTTTTACAGCAATTTTCTTTCCTGTTTTCAGAGTACCATAACCTAAAACAACATCTATTTTATTTTTTTTCATCAAAAACTGAACCCCTTTGCTCATACCCTCAGCCACTGATCGACTGCGGTTTACAACAGCATCGAAATCTTTGTCATATTCTTTAACACTAAGACCATATTGATCGGCATGTTTGAGGTATTCGAATACTTGAGCAGATTTCAGCAAGGCTTTGGTAGGAATACATCCCCAGTTGAGGCAAACACCACCCAAACTTTCTTTTTCTACGATGGCAGTTTTAAATCCGAGTTGAGAGGCACGAATGGCGGTTACATATCCACCCGGACCACTTCCTAAAACAATAACGTCATACTGGCTCATATTCTATCTTTTTGATGGCGCAAAAGTACAAAACAAGGTTTAAAAGAAACGACCCCTTTCTTAAAAAGTTCTAGGAAGAGGCTTTAAAGTTTAAACTTAAGGCATTCACGCAATAGCGCTGACCAGTATGAGTTGGCCCATCATCAAAGACGTGACCGAGGTGTCCGCCACAGTTGGCGCACATGATTTCCGTCCTTATCATTCCGTGGGAATTGTCTCTTTGATACATTACAGCTCCCGGACAACAATCATCAAAACTGGGCCAACCACACCCGCTTTCAAACTTTTGTTGGCTCTCAAAGAGCTTTTCTCCGCATCCTTTACAAGTATATACCCCGGCTTCGAAATGAAGATTGTAAATCCCTGAAAAAGGAGGTTCGGTTCCTTTTAAGCGAAGAATTCGGTAGCTAGATTCGTCTAGTTTTTCCTTCCATTCGGCTTCTGTCATGTTTAAAGCTTTTTTACTCACTTTTATAGGCTTTAAATTCGAGAGCAGCTGAGTTAATACAATGTCTTTGTCCAGTGGTTTCAACAGGCCCATCATCAAAAACATGACCCAAATGCCCACCACATCGAGCACACAAAAGCTCGGCTCTTCCATATCCGAGTTTGTAATCTACATCTTTTACCACAGCACCCTTTATGGCGCGATCAAATGAAGGCCACCCGCTTTTAGAGTCGTATTTATGATCACTGTCATATAACGGTTGTTGACAACCCATGCAATGATAAATTCCTTTTTCATAAAATTTGTTGTAAGCACCTGTGAAAGGACGTTCGGTTCCAGCTTTCCTTAACACATAATAGCTAATCGATGACAGCGAAGCTTTCCATTCATCCTCTGATTTTTGTATCGGAAAAGAATGCTTGGCCGATTTCTTTTGCGCACAGGAGCTTTGAACGAAAACTAATAATAGAAATATGGGGAAAGAAAAGTTTTTCATTTTTTATGTTTTATAAAATTTATTATAGCCTCAATCACAGCACTTTCGTGAAGGATTCTTCGATGGCCAAGACCTTCTGTTATGAGTATTTGTCCGTTTTTGAGGTTATTATGAATGTTAATAGCAGCTTTCATGCCAACCTCTCGATCGTGCTTGTCATGAACAACAAAAACAGGAATCTCTATATTTTTAGCCACTTCACTAGAGGCTACTGCAGCTAATTTTTTTCCAAGGAAGGCTTCAAACTTCTCTATTAACTTTTGCTTAATGTTTTGATCTAAACCAGCGTTTTCAACAAATTCATCAAACACATTTTCAAGTCTATCTCCACTACCGATTACAACAATTTTTTTGGCAAAACAGTTTTGCTCCATCACATTAAGCAATGCAATTCCTCCCATAGAGTGTCCAACAGCGGCTTCAAAAGGTCCGAATTGCTTGGCCATTTCCTTAACACATTCAATAAAAAGACCTAAATGCGCCTGATTTCCCTCAGACTGTCCATGGGCAGGTGCGTCAAAACTAATTACGCCAAGATTGGCCTGATTGAGCGCTTCAGCCAATAAGGCCATTTGAGAACCACGACCACTCCATCCGTGAACCAGTAAGACGTTTTTTTGTTTAGCATTATACTGATAAACTTTAATCTTTTGTTTAAGTCTATGTATATAAATAGTTGATAATATGCTATTTGTCAACATTTTAACCTCACGCTTTGGAGGTTGGTGTTTTTGGGGTTTTGAGAACATTGCAACAGCAACAGACAATGTCCATTTTTCGGAAAATAAGCCCAAAAACTTGAGCAAAATTTTAAACAATTGAAGTTTCGCTGAAGGTTTTTGTGTAGGTATTGTAGTTTTTTTCTTTTCCATGAGCGGTTTCAGCGACTACAAAGATATATAAATGTATTTTTTTTGTATTTTTATAGTCTTAACCTTAAATATGTAAATACCATGAACAAAAACCTAATTCCTATTTTGATTCTTTTGTTTGTCTTTGGATGCAAGACAAATCCGTTTACTGGGAAGAAAACTTTTAATATGTATCAAAACAATAAAGCTTTTTTTCCAACCGCTTTCCAACAATACGATAAGTTTTTAGAGGAAAATAATGTGATTCGAAACACCTCAGAGAGTGCTATGATAGCACGCGTAGGGCAAAAAATTGCCAACGCAGCCAAACGTTGGCTAGACGCCAACGGATATGCGGGCTATTTAAACGATTACCAGTGGGAATACAATTTGGTTCAAGATGATAAAGTAAATGCTTGGTGTATGCCTGGTGGCAAGATTGTTTTTTATAGTGGCATACTACCCATCACCCAAACAGAGACGGGTGTGGCCGTAGTGATGGGGCATGAGGTGGCTCATGCATTGGCAGACCACGGAGCCCAACGCATGACCGCAGGTGTTTTTCAACAATTGGGTGCTGTGGCGGGAAACGTGGTGCTTAGTAAAGACGAACGTGCTCGCGATAAATTCAACATGGCTTATGGCATAGGTTCGACTTTTGGCGTGATGTTGCCTTTCAGCAGAAGTCATGAAACTGAAGCAGATCGTATTGGGTTGCAAATCATGGCCATAGCAGGTTATGATCCTACTGAAGCTGCGAAACTTTGGTTGCGAATGAAAGCGTCCAATTTTGGAAACCAACCACCAGAGTTTTTAAGCACGCACCCTTCTAATGAAACAAGAATCAATAATTTAACAAAATGGGCTCCCGAAGCCAAAGCTGAGGCGAAAGTTTTTGGTGTTGAATCATTTCGTTAAGCTTTATTAAGTTTAAAATGTTTACATTTAGGCTATTCAAATTAATGGTCTATGGAACGTTCATATGCCCCCAAAGGAAGTAAGAAACTTTTAAATGCTTGGGCATCCTACGACTGGGCCAACTCAGTATATCCCTTAGTAATTTCTTCGGCAGTTTTCCCAATATATTATGGGGCCATTTGTGGCGACCAACGCTATTTAGATCTTTTTGGCACACAAATTAAAAGCACCGCACTCATTAGTTTTGTGACTGCTTTGGCCTTTATTGTTGTGGTTCTTTCGTCACCCATCCTCTCAGGAATCGCTGATTATGTGGGAAACAAAAAACGCTTTATGCAGTTTTATTGTTATTTGGGTGCTTTAGCTTGTGTTGGCTTATACTGGTTTCAATTAGAATCTATTTACACAGGTTTGTTTTTTTATTTCGTTGCTCTAATAGGTTTTTGGTCTAGCTTGGTTTATTACAATTCCTATTTGCCTGACATTGCTTTTGAAGAGCAACAAGATCGTGTGAGTGCGATGGGATTTTCTTTAGGCTATTTAGGCAGCGTTCTTTTGTTGATTGGTAATTTGGCCATCATCACCAACCCTTCATTAGTGGGCATGGTGGGGGATGACGCTCCGCTTAGGGCAATGCGCTACGCTTTCATTGGCGTGGGTGTCTGGTGGGCTTTGTTTAGCCAATATGCTTTTTACCACCTCCCACCTGGTGTGAAGTCAGGTAAAGTCACTAGAGATGTTTTCTTTAATGGCTATAAGGAGCTTAGAAGTGTGTGGCGATTGCTGAAACAAGCCCCAAAATTAAAACGTTATTTAGGTGCTTTTTTTGTTTACAGCATGGCGTTGCAAACAGTGATGCTGGTTGCCGCATATTTTGGCGAGCAAGAAATTCAATGGGCAAACCCAGAATCCAAGACAATGGGTCTCATAATCAGCATTCTCTTGATTCAACTGGTGGCCATTGTGGGAGCTTTGCTCACAGCCAAGGCCTCTCAAAAATTTGGAAATTTGCCCACACTCATTGTTCTAAATTTTATTTGGGCTGGACTTTGTGTTTATGCTTTCCTAATTTACACGCCATCAGAATTTTATATTGCGGCCGGCATGGTGGGGATGGTGATGGGCGGACTACAAGCACTCTCTCGATCTACCTATTCTAAACTTTTACCACCCACACAGGATACCACATCATTTTTTAGTTTCTATGATGTTGCAGAAAAAGTGGCTATAATCATCGGCATGTTGCTCTATGGAACCATAGACCAAATTACAGGAAGTATGCGAAATTCTATACTCTTTTTTGTACTCTTTTTTGTGGTCGGCGCGCTCTTATTAAGAAGACTTTATCGTTTCGAAAAAAGGCAGGGTTAAATTATAGTGCTTTGGTCTTTCCTGATCCAATGTTTCGAATATTTTTATGTTTTGGGTTCCCCAGAAAATAAACATCCCCCGAGCCCACAGTATTGACGTTGAGTTCCCCACCGTCACAGTTGATTTTAGCATCTCCAGATCCAGAAATTGAAATGTTAACGTTAGTAGTCTCCAGGTTTTGAGCTTCTAAATCACCAGATCCGGCAATTGAAACATCTAGTGTTTTGCCTAAACCCCTTAAGTTAATATCGCCAGAGCCAGCTATACTTGTTTCCCAAGTATTAGCAGTTCCAGTTATTGAAAGGTCGCCAGATCCAGCTACACTAGCCTGAACATGATTGCTCTCCACATTGAGCTCAATATCACCAGACCCTGCCAAACTAACATCAAAAGACGCTGTTTTCAGCGTGTTGCTGCCACGAATACTCCCAGATCCACCTAAAGACACTGCATTAATTTCTTCGATAGGAACTGTAATGACAATGTTTTGTCCTCGAGAACTTCGAAGGTTCTTGCCCTTTTCTGCGCAAATAATGAGCTTTCCTTTTTGTACAGAGGTTTCTATAAATTGAAGTAAGTTTTCTTCTGCTTCTACCAAAATATTCCCCTCCGCACCTTCAATGAATTTAACATCTATGGATCCTGACACCTTTACACTTTCATAGGTTGAAGTTGAACGCGTTTCTTCAGAAGATACTCCGTTGCCTTTTATGATTTTCCAACCATATTGGCCTGAACTAGAAAATTGAAAGAGAATAATGAAAATAAATAGCTGATTTTTCATGATCAATAAGATATAGTTTAAAATTTATAACGTGAATCAAGCGAAAATGTTACACATCAGTTTGGATGATGTGGCACAAAAATTGAAACACAACGTTGAAAAGCGTGTATTATGCTGGGATTATATCAGTTATTAACACTTATTGCAGAACAATAAACACAAAAAAGTCCAATATTTTGTCTAAACAACTGACAGATTGGCATATAAACATTATGGCAAGATCTAAAATTATTAATCTTGACAGCTTGTCACTTCAGGAGTTTGAGGAGGATGCAGATTTTATTCCCTTAATGACCTCTGATGATGAAGAAGCGATTTCGAAAGAGCCTGTTCCTAACATATTACCGATTCTTCCACTTAGAAACACAGTATTGTTTCCAGGGGTTGTAATTCCGATTACTGCCACAAGAGAAAAATCCATTAGACTGATTAAAGAGGCCAATAAAAGCGATAAGCTCATAGGGGTTGTTTCTCAGAAAGACAGCGGCACTCTCGACCCTGAAACCAACGATCTTAACAAGATTGGGACTGTGGCTCGAATTCTTCGCATACTTAAAATGCCCGACGGAAACACAACCGTGATCATACAGGGTAAAAAGCGGTTTTCCATTCATAACTTTGTTCAAGAGGAGCCATTCCTAAAGGCAGAAGTCTCAGAATTGTCCGATGATCGATCTGAAGAAAAGACAGAAGAGTTTAAGGCCATCATTGATTCAATCAAAGAATTGGCATTACAGATCATTGAGGAAACACCTCATATTCCTAGTGAAGCTTCATTTGCCATTAAAAACATTCAAAGCGACACTTTTTTGGTGAATTTTGTCTCGGCCAACATGAATCTGAATGTTACCGAAAAACAACAAATTTTAGAAAAAGATAGCATCAAGGAGCGGGCATTGAAATGCTTAGAAAAAATGAATGTTGAGTTACAAAAACTATCACTTAAAAATGACATTCAATCTAAGGTTCGCTTTGATCTAGACCAGCAACAAAGAGAATATTTCTTGCACCAGCAAATGAAAACCATTCAGGAAGAGCTTGGTGGGGTTTCGTATGAAGAAGAGGTGGAAGAAATGAAAGCTCGTGCCCTAAAAAAGAATTGGTCTAAAGAAGTAAAAAAACAATTCGAAAAAGAACTGTCCAAGTTGCAGCGCATGAACCCTCAAGTGGCTGAATACTCGGTGCAGCGTAACTACTTAGACCTTATTTTAGAGCTTCCTTGGGGCAATTATTCTACAGATAAGTTTGATTTAAGAAAAGCCCAACGAATCCTAGATCGCGATCATTATGGTTTAGACGATGTAAAGAAACGCATCATAGAACATATGGCAGTTCTCAAGTTAAGAAACGATATGAAATCGCCTATACTTTGTCTCTATGGCCCTCCTGGAGTTGGAAAAACTTCTTTAGGAAAATCTATAGCAGAAGCTTTGGGTCGAGAGTATGTAAGGGTTTCTTTGGGAGGCTTGCGTGATGAGTCTGAAATTAGGGGACATCGCAAAACCTACATTGGTGCCATGCCTGGTAGAATTATTCAAAGCTTAAAAAAAGCGGGTACTTCTAATCCTGTTTTTGTATTGGATGAAATCGACAAGCTTTCGGTGGCCAATCAAGGAGATCCTTCATCAGCAATGTTAGAAGTGCTCGATCCTGAGCAAAATACTGCTTTTTACGACAACTTCTTAGAGATGGGCTATGACCTTTCAAAGGTTATGTTTATTGCCACTGCAAACAGTCTCAGCACCATTCAAGCACCACTTTTAGACCGAATGGAAATTATAGATGTTTCGGGTTATACTTTACAAGAAAAAGTTCAAATTGCCAGTAAGCATTTGCTTCCCAAGCAATTGAAAGATCACGGTTTGGAAAAAAATGCCTTGAAGATACACAAATCAGCCCTTTCAAATGTGGTTGAGGGCTACACGCGCGAGTCTGGAGTTCGTGGTTTGGAGAAGAATATTGCTAAAATTGTTCGCTATGCAGCCAAGTGTATAGCCATGGAAGAACCCTATGAAAAGCTTATTCAACCCAAACATCTACACGAAATTTTAGGTCCCGCACGCATGCGTGATCGCTATGAAAACAATGAGGTGGCTGGCGTGGTTACAGGTTTGGCTTGGACGCGAGTTGGTGGCGATATACTCTTTATTGAATCATCTTTGTCACAGGGAAAAGGAGGGCTGAGCATCACAGGAAATTTAGGTAAAGTGATGAAAGAATCCGCCACAATTGCGTTGGAATACATCAAGTCACATGCTCAAAAACTTAATATCCCAAATGCTGTTTTTGAGCATTATAATACTCATATTCACGTTCCGGAAGGTGCCACCCCCAAGGACGGCCCAAGTGCAGGAATTACGATGCTCACCTCTTTGGTTTCGCTCTACACCCAAAAGCGGGTCAAAAAACATTTGGCGATGACTGGTGAAATTACGCTTAGAGGAAAAGTGCTCCCTGTGGGCGGCATTAAGGAAAAAATATTAGCGGCCAAACGAGCCAATATTAAAGAGGTGATTTTAAGTGAAGAAAACAAAAAGGACATTCATGAAATCAAGCCGCATTATCTAAAAGGACTTAAATTTCATTTTGTAAAAACAATGGAGGAAGTTTTAGAAATCGCCATTACTGCTCAGAAAGCCAAAAATGCCAAAACAATTTAGGCTTATTAACACTAAATGGATTGTGTGTCCGTTTGGTTTATGAAATCTATGAAGCGACAGCAAGTTTTTTTAACGACCGTATTGCTTTTCTGTCAACCTTTATTGTTTGCACAGTTAGGAGGTGAACACACTTACAAATTCCTCAGTTTGCCAAGCAGTCCAAGGCAAGCAGCATTGGGAGGTGTGATTGCCACACTCTACGACAGTGATGCCAACAATGGCTTTGTGAATCCTGCTGCCATTCACCCAGATATGGGTCGGCAGTTGGCTCTAAACTATGCTCCATATTTCAACGGCATAAACTGGGGGTCAGCGAGTTATGTGCTCACTTGGGATAGAAACTTTAAGGCCATTCATTTTGGTGCTCAATACATTGATTATGGCACTTTTGATGGTCGAGACGAGTGGGGGAACCCCATGGGTGATTTCACAGGAAATGAAGTGGCTCTCTCCGCAGCCTTTGCTTTTAATATTCCTTGGACAAGGTGGTTTGTGGGTGCTTCCATGAAACTGATTTCGTCGAAGTTAGAAAGCTATCAATCGATGGGAATGGCAACTGATTTGGGGGTTTATTATCGTGATGAGGTCAACGAAATAGAATTGAGTTTGGTTGTTCGAAATTTAGGCACCCAAATCAGCACTTATGACGGTGTTCGAGAAAAACTTCCTTTGGCCGTGCATTTGGGGGTTTCTCAGCAGCTTCAATATCTTCCGCTGCGTTGGCATCTTACACTGCAACAGCTTCAAAATTGGAATTTAGCTTTTTCAATTCCAGATCGCGAATCTCAAAATTTAGATGGGAGCTATACCAATACTTCTCCTTCTTTCATAAAAGAATTGTCACGTCACTTGTTGTTGGCTGCTGAATTGTTTCCCGATAGACCTTTTTCAATTCAGTTGGGTTATAATTTTCTTCGTGGCGAAGAATTGCGTATTTTAGAACTTAGAAATTTTTCGGGACTCAGTTTTGGAGTGGCTATGAAATTTAACCGATTTAAATTTCAATTTAGTCACGCTCGATACACGGCCGCTGGGAATAGTAGTTTTTTTGGGACTAACATTTATTTTTAATGCATAAAATAAACATTGCTATCGACGGAACTTCCTCTACTGGGAAGAGCACTTTGGCCAAAAGTATTGCTAAAAAACTTCAGTATATCTACATAGATTCGGGCGCCATGTATCGTGCTGTAACCCTTTATGCACAACAAAACAATATGATCAATGAAAATGCCTTCGACAAAGAGGCTTTGATTCGAGCACTGTCCAACATTCAATTAAGCTTTCAAGTTGATGAAGTCACTGGTCAACAAACCATTTGGCTGAATGGATTTCCTGTTGAAGATCAAATTCGATCTATGGAAGTTTCTAACGCAGTGAGTCAGGTTGCTGCCGTTCCTGAAATTAGAAAAGCTATGGTGGCACTCCAACACCAATTTGGTCAAAACAAAGGCGTTGTGATGGACGGACGTGACATTGGGACAGTTGTTTTTCCAAATGCCGAACTCAAACTTTTTCTAACTTGCGCGGCCAATATACGCGCCAAAAGAAGGTTTGAAGAATTGCAAAACAAGGGGATTTCGGTATCCTTCGACGAAGTTTTAGAAAATATTCAGGCTCGAGATCAAATAGATTCTACTCGAAAAGATTCACCATTGGTTAAAGCAAAAAACGCTATTGAAATCAATACTGAAAATTTAACCGAAGAAGCGTTGGTGAATCAAGTGATGAAATTGGCTACTTCAGCTCTAAACTCCTAAAAAAAACTATGTGCGCGGAAACACAAAGTGCTTGCAGTTCATTGAATTATGTTTATAAAAAATACATCAAATGCCTATAAATTTGGAATGATGAGCACCTGACCTGGTTTAATGAGGTCTGGATTGTTTAGAATATCTCTATTGGCTGCAAAAATTTCTTTGTATTTCGAAGCTTTTCCAAAATAGTGTTGCGCAATCTTGCCTAAAGTTTCCCCTTTCAAAACAGTGTGAAAGTGATAAACACTGTCATTTTCAACACGTATGTCTGCCTTGATATCAGCGGGTTTTTGTCCACCAACTCTTTTGATCTCGTCCCACAGGATGTTTTTTTCATAGGGTGATTTTGCGATGCCTTTTAAAATGAGCACCCCTTCTTTTTCTTCAACATGTCCTTGTTTAACTTGAAGTTGCTCTCCGAGCGCTAAAACAGATTGATATTTGGCTTTTACATTCATGATTTATTAGGTTTTTCACGCAAGCTATAAAGAATTGACATCGGATGCATCACTTCATTTAAGTGTTTCCTCAAAAATTCGACAAATGTTTAATGTTTATTGACGAATGATATGTATAATAACTAGATTTAGGATTTAAAATCATTTTTTTTGGTAATACTTCTTGGTTGTTAAAATAACACATTGATTTTCTGTGTTTAAAATTTGCTAAATGATGAAGAAAGTGTACTTTTGCGCTCCTTAAGCCAGACTTAGGAGAACAGCTTAAGGTATGTTATAATCAAACCCTTCAATGGCATGTCGATGAAGTTCTCCAAATGACCATTGAATACAAAACAAACTCAGCATGGCTGAAGAAACAAAAAACCCCCAAAACGAAGAGGTAACGCCTGTTACTGAAGAAACTGTGCCCACACCAACCGTAGAAGCACAAGAAACATCCACACCTGAAGCAACTGAAACAACTGAAGAAGCTGTAGCAACATCAACAGAAGTTGAATTGGTAGAAACAGTTACAAGTCAGCAAAGTGCAGAAGAATTTTTGGCCAATTTTGATTGGCATAATTATGAAGAAGGCATTGAACAAGTTCAAGACGACAAATTGTTGGAGTTTGAAACACTTGTAAAGGAAAACTTTGTAGAAACCCACGGTGACGATGTCATCAAAGGAGTGGTGGTTCACATGACCGATCGTGAGGCGATTATAGACATTAACGCCAAATCAGAAGGGGTTATTTCCTTAAATGAATTCCGATACAACCCCGACTTGAAAGTGGGGGATGTTGTCGAAGTAATTGTTGATATCCAAGAAGATAAATCTGGTCAACTTGTGTTGTCGCATCGTAAAGCCAGAACCATTAAGGCCTGGGATCGTGTAAACGCCGCCCATGAAAAAGAAGAAGTGGTTACCGGATTTGTGAAATGCAGAACAAAAGGAGGAATGATCGTTGATGTGTTTGGCATCGAAGCCTTCCTTCCAGGATCTCAGATCGACGTGAAACCAATCAGAGATTATGACCAATATGTTGGAAAAAATATGGAATTCAAAGTGGTTAAGATTAACCACGAATTCAAAAACGTAGTGGTTTCTCACAAGGCACTCATTGAAGCCGACATTGAAGAGCAAAAACGCGAAATCATTGGTCAGCTCGAAAAAGGACAAGTCCTCGAAGGTATTGTGAAAAATATCACCAGCTATGGTGTCTTTGTTGACTTAGGAGGTGTTGATGGATTGATTCACATTACTGACCTTTCGTGGAACCGCATCAACCACCCAAGTGAGATTTTGGAACTCGACCAAGCGCTCAACGTTGTTATTCTAGATTTTGATGATGATAAATCTCGCATTCAACTTGGTTTAAAGCAATTGAGCCAGCATCCATGGGAAGCGCTCAGCGATGACCTAAAAGTAGGGGACAAAGTCAAAGGAAAAGTAGCTGTTATTGCAGATTATGGTGCCTTTGTTGAAGTGGCTGATGGCGTTGAAGGATTGGTTCACGTTTCTGAAATGTCATGGTCCACACACTTACGTTCTGCTCAAGACTTTGTGAACATCGGTGATGAAATCGATGTGGTGATTCTAGCACTAGATAGAGATGAGCGCAAAATCTCTTTAGGGATTAAGCAGCTCACACCAGACCCATGGACAGACATTACCTCTAAATATCCTGTGGGCTCAAAACACAATGGTACTGTTCGAAACTTCACCAATTTTGGAGTGTTTGTAGAACTAGAAGAAGGCATAGATGGGCTTATTTATATCTCTGATTTGTCTTGGACTAAGAAAATCAAACACCCTTCAGAATTCGTTTCTGTTGGTGATAAACTTGACATTGTTGTGCTTGAACTCGATGTTGATGGCCGTAAATTAAGCTTAGGTCACAAACAAACGCAAGACAATCCTTGGGACAAATATGCCGACTCTTTTGCCGAAGGCGCAGTGATCAATGCTGAAATTTCTGATATCGTTGACAAAGGCGCAACTATAGTGCTTAACGAAGACATTACAGCTTTTGTTCCTACCCGACACCTCGAAAAAGAAGACGGTAAAAAATTGAAAAAGGGGGAAAGTGCCGAGTTTAAAGTCATTGAATTTAACAAAGACTTTAAGCGTGTTGTGCTTTCACACACCGCACTCTTTAAAGAAGAAGAGGAAAAGATTGTTAAGGCCGCTAAGAAAAAAGCTAGCGCAGACAATGCTGAAGTTTCCACACTTGGAGATTTAGATGTATTGGCCGATCTTAAAAAGAAGATGGAGGAGGACGAAGCCTAGGCTTTGCTTTATCCTTAAAAATAAAAAAGGGAGCTTTTCGGCTCCCTTTTTTTTGATCAAAAAATAAGTATTATTTTATGATAAAATTGGCGATCGCATCTCCAACAGCTTCTGTGCCGTATTGGCTATTTGGAAACAAATCCGAAGTTGCAATTTCTTGGTCAAGGGCTCTATCTACAGCATGCTGAACGGCCTTTGCAGCCTCGTGTAACCCCAAATGTTCTAGCAACATTCCAGCCGACAAAATGGCTGCGATTGGATTGGCAATGTCTTGACCAGCACCCTGTGGGAATGAACCATGAATGGGCTCAAACATAGCAAACTCACTGCCTACAGATGCTGAAGCTAGCAATCCTATTGATCCTCCAATAACACTACCTTCATCAGAAATCACATCACCAAAAAGGTTTTCGGTAAGGATAACATCAAATTGTGCCGGATTCAGAATCATTTGCATGGCTGCATTGTCAACAAACAAAAAGTCGAGAGTTACGCTGGGATAATTTTTAGCCATATTGCTAACCACACGCCTCCAAAGTCTCGAAGATTCCAACACATTGGCCTTGTCTATTAAGGTCAGTTTATTTCGGCGATTTTGAGCAGCCTTAAAGGCCATATGCGCAATCCGTTCAATTTCTGCTTCTGTGTATAAACAGAGATCAGAGGCTGTTTTTTTGTCTTCAGAAAGATATTTCTCACCAAAATAAATTCCACCCGTTAATTCGCGATAAATCACAAAATCGGTGTTTTTAATTCTATCTATTTTAAGTGGAGATTTTTCGTAAAGACTTTCATAGGCTTTCACAGGTCTAATGTTTGAAAACAATCCCAACTCTTTTCTAAGTTTCAACAAGCCTTGCTCGGGCCGAACTTTGGCCGTTGGATCATTGTCATATTTTGGATCTCCAATTGCACCAAAAAGTACTGCAGCGCTTTTTTTGCAAACTTCAAGCGTTTCATCGGGTAGGGGATTTCCTGTTTTGTCTATGGCGATGGCGCCAACCAGTGCTTCTTCATATTCAAACTGATGGCCAAAAACTTGAGATACCTTTTCTAGGGTTTTAAGCGCCTGTTTGGTGACTTCAGGGCCAATTCCATCGCCTGCTAAAACAGCAATTTTATGTGTCATGATCGTTGTTTTTCAAATTGTGCAATTTTTTCGCGCTTACTCACCAAGAAATCTATGTCGTCATAGCCATTGATTAAGCAAGTTTTTTTGTATGCCCCAATCTCAAAACTTGTGTTCCAATCGGACCCTGCAACGGCTAGGGTTTCAGCTTCTAAATCTACAACGAGTTGCGTTTGAGGGTTGTTCGTGATTAGTTCTAACAATTCTTGGAGTTGTTCAGGAGTAACTTCAATGGGTAGCAAGCCGTTGTTTAGGGCATTTCCTTTAAAAATATCAGCGAAAAAGCTAGAAATCACAACCTTAAATCCATAATCGCTGATCGCCCATGCGGCATGTTCACGGCTCGATCCACATCCAAAATTGTGACCAGCAACAAGAATTTTCCCACTATAGACTGGATTGTTGAGCACAAAATGTTCAATGGGTTGGTCTGATTTGTCAAACCTCCAGTCTCGAAATAAATTGTTTCCAAAACCATTTCGGTCAGTGGCTTTTAAAAATCTTGCAGGTATAATTTGGTCGGTGTCTATGTTTTCTATGGGCAGTGGAACTGCTGAAGAAGTGAGTTTAATAAATTTTTCCATGTTTAGGTGTTCGGATTCACGATTTTTCCTGCAACAGCGGTCGCTGCTGCCATCAGTGGGCTGGCCAATATTGTTCGTGCGCCAGGCCCTTGGCGCCCTTCGAAGTTTCTGTTTGAAGTGGAAACGCAATATTCTCCAGCTGGAATTTTGTCTTCATTCATCGCCAAACAGGCTGAACAACCCGGTTGACGCAAAACAAAGCCAGCAGTTTCAAAAACTTTGTCTAGACCTTCTTGAACCAATTGTTTGGCCACTTGTTGTGATCCTGGAACAATTAAAGCATTGACATGGGCTGCTTTTTGTTTTCCTTTTATGTAGTTGGCCGCAACCCTAAAATCTTCAATCCTCGAGTTAGTACAACTTCCTATAAAAACATAGTTAATGGATTTGTTGATTAGGCTTTCCCCTTGCTCGAAGCCCATGTAAGCCAATGATTTTTGATAGGACACATCATTGCTTAAAGGAATGGTGTCTGTTACTTTAATGCCCATTCCGGGGTTGGTTCCATAGGTTAGCATGGGCCCTATATCCGCTGCATCGAAATGATATTCTTTATCGAATTTTGCTCCATCATCTGTTTTCAGCGTTTTCCAATAGGCCACTTTTTGTTCGAATGCTTCACCCTTTGGAGCGAAAGTTTTTCCTTGAACATAATCGAAAGTAGTTTGGTCCGGGGCGATCATACCTCCGCGAGCACCCATTTCAATGCTCATGTTGCAAACGGTCATTCGGCCTTCCATGCTCATGTTTTCGAATACATCTCCTGCATATTCAACAAAATAGCCAGTACCAGAACCTGTGCCGAGTTGGGAGATGATGTATAAAATTACATCTTTGGGTTGCACATTAGGCGCTAAAGTTCCATTGACTAGAATGCGCATGCTTTTTGGTTTATTGAGCAATAAACATTGACTGGCAAATACCTGTGCCACTTGACTGGTTCCAATTCCAAATGCGATGGTTCCAAAGGCACCATGTGTTGAAGTGTGACTATCTCCACAAACCATGGTCATGCCAGGTTGTGTAATGCCCAATTCTGGGCCTATAACATGCACAATGCCTTGGTAGTCATGACCCAAACCGTATAAAGTAATGTTGTTTTTTTCGCAGTTATTGGTGAGTTGTGCAACTTGTTTTTTTGACAGTTCGTCTTGAATGGGAAGGTGTTGGTTAGTCGTGGGCACATTGTGGTCAGCTGTTGCTACAATTTGCTGCGGTCTAAACAGATCGATACCCCTTTCTTCGAGTTCGTTAAAGGCTTGAGGACTTGTAACTTCGTGAATTAAATGTTTATCGATGTATAGAACTTGTGGGCCATCTTCTATGGAATCTACAATATGTGCATCCCAAACTTTGTCAAAAAGAGTTTTTTTCATGAAATGAGTTTCAATTCAATTGTCAACGTACTTGTGCAGCTTCGATGATTTTTGGAAGATCATCGTCTGTAATTTCTTTGTTTTTGTCGGCAAATTCTAAAAAATGCTTATACACCACATCAAGTTCGTTTTTGGTGAGTTCAATGCCAATATTTTTAGCACGATAGGCCAGTGCTGCACGGCCACTTCGAGCGGTTAGAACAATAGCTGATTCTGTTACTCCAACGTCGTGAGGGTTGATGATCTCGTAAGTCTCACGGTTTTTGATAACACCATCTTGATGAATGCCAGAGCTGTGTGCAAAAGCATTGGCCCCAACAATGGCTTTGTTGGGTTGAACGGGCATTCCCATGCTTTCAGAAACCATTAAGCTTGTGGAGTAGAGGAGCTTTGTTTGGATGTTGGTATCGAAGTTCAAATAGGGGTGTTGACGCATAATCATCACCACTTCTTCGAGCGAAGTGTTTCCAGCTCTTTCGCCAATGCCATTAATGGTGCATTCTATTTGGCGGGCACCATGTTGGATTCCTGCGATGGAGTTGGCTGTAGCCAACCCTAAATCGTTGTGGCAGTGGCAAGATAAAATAGCTTTATGAATGCCTTTAACATTTTCTTTGAGGTACTTCATTTTAGCTCCATATTCTTCGGGCAAGCAATAGCCTGTTGTATCGGGAATGTTGAGGACTGTTGCACCAGCGGCAATCATAGCTTCACAAACGCGGGCCAAAAATTCATTATCGGTTCGACCAGCGTCTTCGGCATAAAACTCAACATCTTCAACATATTTTTTGGCGTGTTTTACGGCAGCCACTCCTCGCTCGATGATTTGTTCTCTAGTGGCGTTGAATTTGTGCTTGATGTGTGAATCTGAAGTACCGATGCCAGTATGAATCCTAGGTCTTTTCGCTTTTTTTAGAGCTTCGGCAGCGACATCAATGTCTTTGGCTACGGCTCTGGTGAGTCCACAAACGGTGGCGTTTTTGGCCAGTTTGGCGATGGCTTCAACTGCTGCAAAATCTCCAGGACTTGAAATGGGAAATCCAGCCTCAATGACATCGACGCCCATAGTATCTAAACGTTCGGCAATGATCAGTTTTTGATCTACATTAAGTTTACAACCTGGCACCTGTTCTCCATCACGAAGGGTGGTGTCAAAAATTTGTATCTTTTCAGAACTCATCGGCACAAAAACTTTTGTTTAAAAACATGACGAAGATACAATTTTACTTTTTTTAAGCCTCTGTTTTTTCCCTATTTTTACAACGTTTATTCAGGTTAACATTTTACTAATCTTATGTAAACCAGTTTTTTAGATTGATTTATATACAATGACAAACCATCAAAAGGATTCTCTATTTGTACTGATCAAGGCGCTTTCGAAGTCTGAGAAACGCCAATTTAAACTTTATGTTGGTCGATTGGGGGTCAATACAGATTCAAAGTTTTTAACACTTTTTAATCTTATGGATAAGATGAATGAGTATGATGAAAAGTTGATTCTTCAAAAAGCAATTGTGAAAAAATCACAACTTTCCAATCTAAAAGCTCATTTATACAAGCAGGTGTTGATTAGTCTGCGCCTCAATCCGGTGAACCAGGATTCAAGAGTTTTGATTCGAGAGCAAATGGATTTTGCCTCAATTCTCTACAACAAAGGTCTTTATAAGCAAAGCTTAAAAATTTTAGAAAAAGCCAAATCTGTGGCCATAGAAACACAGCAAAAAAGTCCTGCTTCTGAAATTGTTGAACTAGAAAAAATTATTGAATCTCAATACATTACCAGAAGTATATTGAGTAGGGCAGATCAGCTTATTAAAGAATCTACGGATTTGCTTGAATCCAATGCGCTTTCTAGTCAGCTCTCAAATCTTTCACTACAACTCTACAAAATTATTTTACAATCTGGCTATGTTAAAAACAACGAAGAATTCCATCAGATCAGTAAGATTTTTTATGCTCAACTGCCTAAAACCATTCCAGACCATTTAGATTTTAGAGAGCAGTTATGGTGGAACAAAGCGCATTTGTGGTATAGCCTGCTTGTTCAAGACTTTTTGGGGGCCTATAAATATGCCAGCAAATGGGTAGGGTTATTTTATGATCATCCAAAAATGATCAGTTTACATCCTGTTTTTTTTCTTAAAGGCAATCATTATTTGCTGGAAGCATTATTTTTTTTAAAATACAAAACCAAGTTTAGGGAAACTTTAGATCAGCTCAACACGACAATTGAAACCGATCTTTTTCCTTTGAATGACAATACAGACTCGTTGGGATTTCTTTATTGTTATCAGCATAAATTGAATTGGGTTTTCTTAACGGCCGATTTTGATCGTGGTTTAGAAGAAGCTGAAAGGGTGATGAATCTCATTAAAAAATATAAGGAACGCCTCGATTCTCATCATATTATGATTTTTTACTATAAGGTGGCTTGTATTTATTTTGGCACAGGGGATTTTAAAAACTGTATAAAACATCTCAATTTGATCATCCACAACAAAAATTTAAAAATTAGAGAAGATTTAAATTGCTTTGCTCGTGTGTTGAGTTTGGTGGCTCATTATGAATCTGGCATGGATTATCATCTCGAAATTCAGCTTAAAACGACTTACAAGTTTTTGTTAAAAATGAATGAACTTCAAAAGGTTCAGGTGGAATTCATTAAATTTTTAAGAGGTTTGGGCAAGCTATACCCCAATGAATTAAAGGAGGCTTTTGTGCGTTTACACACTGAGTTAAAGAAATATGAAGAAGACCCCTATGAGAAACGCGCCTTTTTGTATTTAGACATCATTTCTTGGTTAGAGAGTAAGATTGAAAATGTGCCATTACAAGCGATTATAAAAAAGAAATCAGAGGTGTTGGCCCGATAGCACAAGCATCCCAAAGAGGATCTTTGGGCAGTGGCGCCACAAAACACATTTTTTTTTGAGTAACAGGGTGTGTCAAGGTCAATGATCTGGCATGTAAATGTATGCCTCCATCGGGGTTGCTTCTGGGGTAACCATATTTTAGATCTCCTCTAATGGAATGCCCAATTTCGCTCAACTGTGCCCGAATTTGATGGTGCCTGCCTGTTTCCAGAAAAATCTCTAAAAATGTATGATTTTGAAACAATTTTTTCACCTTATAATGCAAGCTTGCCTTTTTGGAATTTGGAACTTTTAATGAATAGGCAATAGATTTGTTAATTCTTTCAATACGCACCATATGGTGATGTAAAACTTGGCTTCGTTTTTGGGGTTTTCCTTTTACAATGGCCCAATAGATTTTGTCAATTTTTTTTTCAGCAAACATTTTGTTGAGTCTGGTGAGTGCTTTCGATGTTTTGGCAAAAACCACCACTCCAGTTGTGGGTCGATCCAGCCTGTGTGCCACACCCAAATAGGCTTGTCCAGGTTTGTTGTGTTTCTCTACAAGGTAGGTCTTTAATAGCTCAGACAAAGGCAAGTCTTTAGTGCGATCGCCTTGAACTAATTCCCCAGCCCTTTTGTTGACCACCAAGAGGTGGTTGTCTTCGAAAATAATTTGAGGCTCAAAAGACATTAATATTGCTCCTTTTCGTTAGGGAATTTTTGCGCCTTTACATCTGAAACATATTGTTCAATGGCTGAGGTCATGCTTTTGTGAAGGTCGAGATATCTACGAAGAAATCGAGGGCTAAATTCAGTGTTCATGCCCAGCATATCATGGAGCACCAATACTTGCCCGTCAACACCTGCGCCGGCTCCAATACCAATAACAGGAATGGTTAAGTTTTTGGCAACTTTTTCGGCAAGCACGGCCGGAATCTTTTCCAAAACCAAAGCAAAACAACCCAATGTTTCAAGCATTTTAGCATCTTCGAGAAGTTTTTGCGCTTCCTTTTCTTCTTGTGCACGAACCGAATAGGTCCCAAATTTATAGATCGATTGTGGTGTTAGACCCAAATGTCCCATTACAGGAATTCCAGCGTTGAGTATTCGCAAAACGGAGTCTTTCACTTGAGATCCCCCTTCTACTTTCACCGCATGAGCCCCAGATTCCTTCATGATACGAATGGCCGATCGCAAAGCTTCTTTGGGATCAGACTGATAACTGCCAAAAGGGATGTCAACCACAATGAGTGCACGCTTCACACCACGCACCACAGAAGAGGCATGATAAATCATTTGATCTAGCGTTATGGGGAGTGTGGTTTCATGACCTGCCATCACATTAGATGCGGAATCACCAACCAAAATGATATCAACCCCAGCATGATCCACAATACCCGCCATAGTGTAGTCATAGGCAGTGAGCATAGAAATTTTTTCCCTTGCCGCCTTCATTTCAACCAAACTATTGGTTGTAACTCTTTTATAGGTTTTGATGGCTTTTGACATACTTTGTATATTTACTTTGTAAAAATAAAACTTTATCAACAAACCACGATGCGACAGACCCTCTTTATATTGACCGTCTTTTTTTTTCAATTCATTCATGGGCAATCCGAAATTGAAGCCGTTGAAAAAGTAATCGACCAGTTTTTTGAAGGTTTTCACCAAAAAAATATAGAAAAATTACGAGAAACCCTAGATGAGTCCCCCCAGCTATTCACCACCTATCGAGCCAAAGACTCAAGTTATCATCTTAAATCATCAGATTTTGAGAAATTTATTTTGGCCGTTGTGAACCGCCCAGAATCTCCACGTTGGGAAGAAAAAATATTATCAAAAACCGTACAAATAGATGGTGCCTTAGCACAGCTTTGGGCACCCTATGAATTTTGGTTAGACAACAAATTTTTGCATTGTGGTGCCAACGCTTTCACACTCAGAAAAACCGCATCGGGTTGGAAAATTATTCACCTCATTGACAGTCGCCGACAAACCGATTGTCGTAGTTTTTGAGTTATACATAAACTTTTTCTGCACAAAACATGACATCATGTCAGTTCTGTAGAATTGGCATAATCATTGACTTATTGGAGTTGTAAATTTTGAACAACCTATTAAATTTTAGATATGAGTAAAATAATTGGAATTGATTTGGGAACCACAAACTCTTGTGTTTCTGTAATGGAAGGAAACGAGCCTGTTGTGATCCCAAACGCCGAAGGCAAACGCACAACACCTTCTGTCATTGCTTTTGTTGAAGGTGGAGAAATTAAGGTGGGAGACCCTGCCAAACGTCAGGCGGTGACTAACCCCACCAAAACCATTTCTTCTATTAAAAGATTCATGGGCAACAAATTTTCTGAATCTACAAAAGAAATCAAACGTGTTCCCTATGCCGTTAAAAAAGGAGACAACGACACTGCTCGAGTAGATATCGACGGTCGCCTATACACACCGCAAGAACTTTCAGCTATGATCCTTCAAAAAATGAAGAAAACAGCTGAAGATTATCTTGGTCAATCTGTTTCCGACGCTGTTGTTACAGTTCCGGCCTATTTTAACGATGCACAACGCCAAGCGACCAAAGAAGCTGGTGAAATTGCAGGCCTTAAAGTGCACCGCATCATCAACGAACCCACCGCGGCTGCCTTGGCTTATGGTCTTGACAAAGGTGGTAAAGATCAAAAAATTGCAGTTTATGACCTTGGTGGAGGAACCTTTGATATCTCCGTGCTCGAATTGGGTGACGGAGTCTTTGAAGTGCTTTCAACAAACGGCGACACTCACCTTGGTGGTGATGATTTTGACGAAGTAATCATAGATTGGCTAGCTGATGAATTTAAGAATGAAGAAAACATAGATCTACGCCTAGACCCTATGGCACTACAACGTTTAAAAGAAGCTGCAGAAAAAGCTAAAATTGAACTTTCGTCTTCAACTCAAACCGAAATCAACTTGCCTTATGTTACCGCTACTGCTTCGGGACCTAAGCACTTGGTGAAAACATTGACCAGAGCAAAATTCGAGCAATTGGCTGACACTTTAGTCAAGCGATCAATGGAACCTGTGAAAAACGCCCTCAAAGATGCAGGGCTCTCAACTGGCGACATCGACGAAGTGATTTTAGTTGGAGGTTCTACGAGAATTCCAATCATCCAAGAAGAAGTCGAAAAGTTTTTTGGTAAAAAACCTTCAAAAGGGGTGAATCCCGACGAAGTTGTGGCCATTGGTGCCGCCATTCAAGGTGGTGTGCTCACTGGAGATGTAAAAGACGTACTTTTGCTAGATGTTACCCCGCTGTCTTTGGGAATCGAAACCATGGGAGGTGTTATGACCACCTTAATAGACTCGAATACCACCATTCCAACAAAGAAATCTCAGGTGTTTTCGACTGCTGCAGACAACCAACCATCTGTTGAAATTCATGTGTTACAAGGAGAGCGTTCCATGGCCAAAGACAACAAAACCATTGGAAGGTTTCACTTAGATGGTATTCCGCCAGCGCCCAGAGGTGTTCCGCAAATTGAGGTGACTTTTGATATTGATGCCAACGGAATCATTCAAGTTTCTGCAACAGACAAAGCAACAGGGAAGAAACAAGATATTCGTATCGAGGCATCTTCGGGTTTGACCGAAGAAGAAATCCAAAAAATGCGTCAAGAAGCAGAAGCCAACGCCGAAGCCGACAAAAAGGCTAGGGAAGAGGCAGACTTGGTGAACAACGCCGATGCATTGATCTTTCAAACCGAAAAGCAACTCAAAGAATTTGGGGAGAAAATTTCCGATGACAAGAAGAAACCTATCGAAGTCGCTTTGGAAGGACTTAAAAAAGCACACGAGTCAAAAGACTTGGCTGCTATACAGCCAGCTTTAGACACCCTAAACGAAGCCTGGAAAAATGCTTCAGAGGAACTTTATAAAGCCCAAGCTGAAGCCGATGGTGCAGCCTCTAGCACGGAAGCTAATGGCCATGCTGCCCAAAACGACAAAGAAGACGTGCAAGATGTTGATTTTGAAGAAGTAAAATAACATCAGCCACAGCTAAACCCACTAAGCGCAGTCTTTTGGCTGCGCTTTTTTTGTAAATTTGTGTTTATGAAAAAAGAAGAAATCCTAAGCTTGTTAAATGCCAGAAATCACGCTACTTTAATGGAAACCTTTTCTATTGAATATGTTGATGTTGGTGACGATTTTCTTACCGCCAAAATGCCCGTTAACGCCACAGTGCATCAGCCTGATGGTGTTCTACATGGAGGTGCTATGGTTGCCTTGGCAGAAAGTGTAGGAAGTGCGGCAGCAGCACTCAGAATTAATCCTCAAGAAATGATGGTGAGAGGCATTGAAATAGCTGCCAATCATGTAAGAAGTGTTAGAAGTGGATATGTATGGGCCACAGCCAAAGCCTTACATGCGGGGAAAACCACACAACTTTGGGATATTAAAATTACCAATGAAGACCACCAGCTTATTTCCTCTTGTAAACTTACGACATTGAGTCTCCCTCGAAAATCTTAACATTATGAAGGGAATAGAATCCTGGCTTGAACAGCAACGAAGCAACAATCAGCCTTTTGTGTTGTTCTCACTTCCCAATAGCACTAGTTTTACAGCCTATTTTCAACTAAATGATTTAGTCTCAACTGATCCTAAAACACCCTCTTTTGTGGTAGCCCCTTTTAAAGATGCCACTCATAAAATTTTCATCAGGGCTGATGAACAACAGACTTTTTCTTTTCAAGAAACCGAACAAAATAGCCAAGAAAAATTTAAGTTCCCAAACGAGGTTTCGATTGGAAAGGAAGATTATCAAAGTATAATTAAAAAAGCCATTTTTAAACTGCATGAAACTGAATTTAAAAAAGTTGTTTTATCTCGAAAAATTGAGATTCCAACCACAAGCTATGATCCTTTAAAGTGGTTGAAAAACGCACGCTTGGCCTACCCAAATGCTTTTGTATATCATTTATACCATCCATCTGTGGGAGAATGGTTAGGGGCCACTCCAGAGCAACTACTTCAATTTCATGCAAAACAATTTCAAACCATGGCCTTGGCAGGGACCAAGTCTTCGATGGATCAACGTGATTGGGGGGAAAAAGAAATTGAAGAACAAGCTCTAGTCACAGAAACCATCGTCTCGGCTTTGAAAACCTCAGAAATAATTTCTGATCTTAAAATTGACGGACCCAAAACCATAAGAGCAGGAGCATTAGAACATTTGTGTACCACCATACTTGGTAGTCCACATCCGAAAACAAGTTGTTGGGAACTAATTAATGTTTTGCATCCTACTGCAGCTGTGGGCGGAATACCTAAGAAAGCTGCTGTCCATTTTATTGTTGATAATGAAACCTATGATCGAGAATTGTACACAGGTTATTTGGGTCCCGTTCATGGCGACTCGGCCAATCTTTTTGTGAACTTAAGGTGCATGCAAATTCATTCGAATAGTATTTCAATATATGTAGGTGGAGGCATCACCGCTAAAAGCAATCCTGAAAGTGAATGGCAAGAAACTATAGAAAAAACTAGAACCATGCTTAGGCTGATATTGTAGTAGGTTTCTTAATTTTGTCCTTTGCTATGAAATTTTCAAAGATTCCTGTTGCTCAACAAATTCTATTAAGCTGTGTTTCACATAGAATTAAACACGTAGTCATATCTCCTGGATCGAGAAATGCACCACTCACCTTGTCATTTGCTGAGCATCCCGAATTCAAAACCTATAGCATTGTTGATGAAAGAGCTGCTGCTTTTTTTGCATTAGGTCTGGCCCAACAGCTCAACGAACCTGTTGCTATATTGTGTTCTTCGGGGTCGGCTTTGTTGAATTATTATCCTGCTGTGGCGGAGGCCTTTTATAGTGACATTCCTTTAGTAGTCATTTCTGCTGATCGCCCAGTATATAGAATTGATATTGGAGATGGACAAACCATTAGGCAAGATGGTGTTTTTGACAGACATATTATATATGCTGTACACTTAAAACAAGACATCATTCACAACACGGCAGCAATATTGAAGAGCAACCGTCAGGATTTATTGCCTCATGATTTGTCGGATGATAAAATCATTCAACTTCAGAAACAGCTTGAGAATACCAACGAAATCAGTATTAATCAAGCACTGACCAAAGCAAGAGAGCATTCTGGACCTGTACATATTAACGTGCCTTTTGAGGAACCTTTGTATGAGACTGTTCCTATTCCTTCAGTGCGCATGACAACATTTCAGGAATCATCCTCCAACCCCTCTGATTTTAACTTTGATACTTTTGAAAAAAAATGGCGTGGTGCTACCAAAAAAATGATTTTGGTAGGCTGTCTCCCACCAAATCTTATTTCACCAAAAATATTAGATCATTGGGCTTCAGACCCTTCTGTAGTGGTACTCACTGAAACTACCTCTAACCTTCAACATCCTAAGTTTTTCGGAGCCATTGACAGGTTGATTACACCTTTCGAAGAAGAAAATAAATATGAACAAAATTGGGAGCAATTCAAGCCAGACCTACTACTCACTATTGGGGGGATGGTTGTGTCTAAAAAAATTAAAAATGTTTTTAGAGAGTATAAGCCTCAAAGTCATTGGCATATTGACGATAAAAAGGCCTATGACACCTTTTATTGCGGTGTTAATCACTTGCGTGTTCATCTCAAGTTTTTAGAAGTAGAGCACTTTCCAAAAAATGAAGAAAGTCATTATTTCAATGAATTTGATGCCATTGAAAAGAGTCGGAAAAATCAGCATCGTTTGTTTTTGAAAATGGCTCCCTTTTCTGATTTAAAAGTTTTTGATCTATTAACAAAATCAATTCCTGCTCACTATCAACTTCAATTGGCCAACAGTTCTCCTATTCGCTATGCGCAATTGATGGATTATGATGTTCCGCTTCATTTTTTTGCCAATCGAGGTACTAGTGGAATCGATGGCAGCATGTCCACCGCAATAGGGGCTGCACAAATTAGCCAAAAACCAGTGTTGCATGTTTCGGGAGATTTAAGTTTTTTGTATGATAGCAATGCACTATGGAACAAAAATATTCCCAACAGTTTTCGTCTGCTGGTCGTGAACAACGGAGGTGGTGGAATATTTAGGATTTTACCAGGCGAAAAAAAGAACACTGTTTTTGAGGAATATTTCGAGACCAAACATAAACATACCGCTAAGCAATTGGCCAAAATGTATGGTTTTAAATATTTAAAAGCGGAAAGTAGCAGAGGGTTTAGGTGGCAGTTAAAACGCTTTTTTGCAACATCTAAAAAGCCCATTTTGTTAGAAGTTTTCACACCTAATGAGGTCAATCCCACGGTTTTGAAGTCATATTTTCAATTTTTAAATCAAGGCGCTAAATTTTAAAAGTACCGATTAAGATTTGGTTTAAATCTTTTATAGTCGTTTATCTATTAAATTAGGTTGTTAATCGGTTCTTTTTAATAAATATTAGTGGTTAAATATTAGATTGTGTTATCCTAAAAAGGGTTGTAATTTTTGATTTAATTATTATTAATCATTTTAAACCTCAAATTTATGAGCAAAAAGGACGAACTTATGAATGTTTTTAGGGCAGATCTTAAAAACCATTTTAGCGTTTCAATTGATGAAAATTTATTGTTTAAAGTAGTGACCGCTTGTGGGCCATCGATTTACAATCGTGATGCTTCAACAGTTTCTGCAGCTGATCCTGATGAATTAAACACTGTAAAGCAAAACTTTTTAATCAAAAAACTAGGATTGGCCGACAACGAAAACTTAGACAAAGGATTGGCGTTGGTGTTGAACCAATATGGAAAATCGAATCCAAGAAAACTTAGAGCAGTAGTTTATTATATGCTCACTAAATATTTTCAAAAAGAAAGTGCGCTATAATTTTTGAACTCACGAAGCTTTGATTTCATTTTTTAGGAAGCTCATAAAAGCTTATTTTTGAAAAAAAAAAGTGCTATGAGCAGAGTTTGGAATACCATCAAACCCTTTAAGGATATTAAGTTTGAATTTTGTGAGGGGGTTGCTAAAATTACGATCAATCGGCCTGAAGTTTACAATGCTTTTCGACCCGAAACAAATTTCGAGATGCTTGAAGCTATGGACATTTGTCGAGAACGAAATGATATTGACGTGGTGGTGTTTACCGGGGCTGGAGATAAGGCTTTTTGTAGTGGCGGTGACCAAAACGTCAAAGGCACTGGGGGTTATGTCGGTGAAGATGGTGTGCCTCGATTAAATGTGTTGGATTTGCACAAACGCATTCGAGAAATTCCCAAGCCAGTAATAGCGATGGTAAATGGCTATGCCATAGGAGGTGGCCATGTGTTGCATGTGGTTTGTGATTTAACTATTGCTAGCGAAAATGCAATTTTTGGTCAAACTGGACCCAAAGTTGGAAGCTTTGATGGTGGTTTTGGATCCTCTTATTTGGCACGACATGTAGGACAAAAAAAAGCCCGTGAAATTTGGTTTTTGTGTCAACAATATTCAGCTCATGAGGCTCTAGATATGGGTTTGGTAAATAAAGTTGTTCCCCTTAATAATCTAGAGGATACGGTGATGGAGTGGGCAGCAATAATGCAACAAAGAAGTCCGTTGGCCCTTAGAATGATTAAAAGGTGCATGAACGCCGAACTCGATGGCCAGCATGGACTCATGCAGTTGGCAGGTGACGCCACCCTCATGTATTATTTAATGGATGAAGCTCAAGAAGGAAAAAATGCTTTTTTAGAGAAACGACAACCAGACTTTAAAAAATACCCAAAATTTCCATAAAAATAAGGTTGTCCCAAAACTTAAAACAATTGAACCATGCCTTATATTAAAAAAGATGTTTTAGATGCCCTTTATCAGGAAGTTGACAGCGTTTTGGCTAAGCTGAGAACTTGTCAAGAACAATATGAAATTTTAAAAAAGAAAAAAACGCCCTCAAAAAACAACAACAATTTGATGAACACATTGTTTTGGATTTTATTGTTTTTATTCATCATGTTTGTTTGGTTTGCCTATGATTCGCCTGAACTCGTGGGAATACATCAAAAATCAAAATTGCCACAAATCCAATCGGCTCACAACAACATTGAAAAACCTAACGATCATTTAGAAAACGATTTTCAAGGTTATGAAACTCCCGTGAGTGTTTTAGAAGACCAAACAATTTACTCAGTGCAAATAGGCGCTTTTAAAAAATTCAACTTAAGCTTGTTTTCTAAAAATCTTATCAATTTCAAAAACTACAATTACAAAGACTACCATGCTTACGCCCTGGGTAATTTCGACAATTTCGATGAAGCTTTATCATTCCGTAAAGCCCTAATGGATTTAGGGTTTCAGGATGCTTTTGTAACTACTTATGTGAACGGCAAAAGAAAACTCATTGAAAATCCGACCGATTAAATGAATAAACTTTTTATTTGGATTCGAGCAGCCCGACTCAGAACACTGCCACTTTCTTTTTCTGGAATCATCGTTGGAACTGCTATGGCAGCCACACAAGGAAAGTTTGATGAGCAAATTTTCGTACTAGCTTTAGCGACTACCCTTATTTTTCAGATCCTTTCAAATTTCGCCAACGATTATGGTGATGGTGTGAAAGGAACAGACAACAGCAATAGAATTGGTCCTAAGCGAGTGCTTCAGAGTGGGGAACTAAGCCCTAAAAATCTTTTGTTTGGCATCATCTTGTTGTTTATTGTTGGATTGTTATTTGTAGGGTTAACCATTAAAACTGCCTTTGCAAACCACACCTTTTACCTAGGCTTGTTTGCTGGATTTGGAATTTTAGCACTTTTGGCCGCCATCTTCTACACCATGGGGAAATTTGCCTACGGATATTATGGTTTGGGCGACGTATTTGTGTTTGTTTTCTTTGGAGCTCTCAGCGTTATGGGTTCCTATTTTTTATTCACAAAAACATGGACTCCTCTGCTCATACTGCCAACAATTAGCATTGGAACCTTGGCTGTCGCTGTACTTAATCTCAATAATATGCGTGATGTTGAAAATGATACCAACTCGAACAAACGAACTTTGGTGGTTCGATGGGGGGTTTCTAAAGCAATTTTTTATCATCAGCTGCTTTTAATTGGTAGTTTTTTAGCTTTCTTATTGTTTTTGTTTTTCAGTGAATCTATAAACTTGAAAAGATTATTGCCTTTAGTCGCTTTCATACCTCTTTTTATTCATTATAAACGCATTTTAATCATAAGAGATCCGATCCATTTTGACCCTGAATTAAAAAAAGTTGCTCTCAGCACCTTCCTATTTTCTGTTTTGTTTGCTCTTTCTTTATTGATTTAATTATTTTAGCATACTATGGAGTGCGACTTTATTCATTACCCATTGTATTTCAAGCAACCAGCAGGAACTTCTAGAGGCGTTTTAATGCAAAAAGATAGCTGGTTTCTAAAAATATCCTCCCAAGGCAAAACGGGTTATGGTGAGTGTAGTGTTCTTAAAGGTTTGAGTATTGACGATAGACCCGATTACACAGAAAAACTTCGATGGCTTTGTGAAAATATTTCAATCGGATTCGATGATTTATATGCTCAACTTCAAAATTTTCCCTCAATTCGATGGGGTTTAGAAATGGCCTTCAAATCGCTCGAAGCCAACTCGCCAATGGAACTGTTTCCATCAGCTTTCACCAATGCTGATGCGCAAATTCCAATTAACGGATTGGTTTGGATGGGATCTAAAAGTTTTATGCGTCAGCAAATCGTTGAAAAGTTAAACGCTGGATTTCGTTGCATAAAGATTAAAATTGGCGCCATAGATTTTGATGAAGAATGTGATTTGTTAAAATTTATTAGAGCCGAATTTAATTCAGGTGATGTTGAAATCAGGGTAGATGCAAATGGTGCTTTTAAACCCTATGGGGCATTAGAAAAACTCAAGCGTTTGTCTGAATTTAATCTTCATTCCATCGAACAGCCTATTTCTGTAAGCCAATGGGATCAATTGGCATCACTTTGTGAATTGTCACCAATTAAAATTGCTGTTGATGAAGAATTGATTGGTCTAAACCCTCTAAACACCAAATTTTTGGAAGTCGTTAAGCCAGATTATTTTATCCTAAAGCCAAGCCTTATTGGTGGCTGGCGGGTGGCTGAGAACTGGATACATCTAGCAGAGGAACTTGGAATTGGATGGTGGGCAACCAGCGCACTTGAGAGTAATTTGGGCTTAAATGCGATCGCTCAATGGGTTTTCACTAAATCCACATCAATGCCACAGGGACTGGGAACGGGTAGTTTATTTACCAACAACATCGATAGCCCTTTAGAGGTTTCGGATGGATTTTTAAAATACAATATCAACAAAAAATGGAACAAAATAGCTTGAAGTTTATAGAAAATATTAAAAACACGAAAACAAGTTTCGGTAGGTATCTGTTGGGCACCTTTCTTCTTGTTGTGGCTGTGATTCTTGGTCAAATTCCTTTCACCGCCATAGTTGCAAGTAAAGTAGGACTCGAAAATTTAAACGACACCAATATGTTTAACGCATTAGAGCCCAATCAAAACCTGACCTTAATGCTTCTCCCTTTTGCTATTGGAATTATTTGCTTGTTTTTTGTTGTTTTGCCCTGGATTCATGGTCAAAAAATTGTTGCAGTGACTACTAGTCGTTCAAAAATTGATTGGCGACGCGTTTGGTTTGCTTTTGCTTTGTTGACCCTTATCATTTTGGCAACGACTGCTCTAGACATCATTATTTTTCCAGAAGATTTTAGATGGAATTTTGACTTATCTAAATTTGTCATACTTATATTAATTTCCATAACCTTGCTTCCCCTCCAGACCAGTTTTGAAGAGTATCTTTTTAGAGGATATCTTATGCAAGGTTTAGGAATTTTGGTCAAAAACCGCTGGTTTCCTCTACTCATTACCTCCATTGGTTTTGGCCTTCTGCATTTGGCCAATCCCGAAATTGATAAACTGGGAAACATTTTGGTGCTTTATTATATTGGCACGGGTTTATTTTTAGGCATAATCACCCTGATGGATGAGGGAATGGAATTGGCCTTGGGCGTGCATGCCGCCAACAACATGATCACTGCGCTCTTGGTGACGGCAGACTGGACTGCACTCCAAACCAACTCCCTATTTATTGATATATCCGAGCCTGCTTTAGATGTTAATATAGTGCTCCCCATCCTCATCATTTACCCCACACTTCTCTATGTCTTTGCCAAACGCTACAATTGGTCTGATTGGAAAGAAAAATTATTTGGTCGTATCTAATGAAATTAGCACCCACCTATAAAAATATTCACAATTCATTTCGATTTAACGGTCAAAGTTTTAACCGAAAATTATTGAAGGAAGCCGCCTATTGTTTTGTGAAAGAAGGCGATTCATTTGAGAGAGAAACTGGACTTTTCCTATTAGATTGGCTCGATAATAACCCAACAATTGTTTTAAAAACTTCTGGATCTACTGGAACACCTAAGAACATAGAAATGCCTAAACAAAGTTTGGTAAATTCAGCTTTGTTAACAGGCAATTGGCTAGATTTAGGTCCGAGAAACACGGCTCTAAATGTGTTGCCATCGACCTATATTGCTGGAAAAATGATGTGGATAAGATCTATGATCTTAGGACTTTCGCTCGACACCCTTACTCCCTCAAAATCTCCCTTAAACCAACTCGAAAAAGTCTATGATTTTACGGCTTTAACGCCCCAACAGCTCACCAATTCGATTCCATATTTACATCGGTTTAAAAAAGTAATTGTTGGTGGTGCCCCCATTTCCGCCCAAACCATCATTGCTCTAAAAGATACCTCTACAAAAGTTTATGAAACCTATGGCATGACAGAAACGGTATCACACATTGCAGCGCGCCAACTGTGTCCAGGAACGCCGTCAGATTCTTTCATTACATTAGATGGTGTTTCGGTTGCTGTAGATGCACGTAGATGCCTGGCTATTGTAGCCCCACACATTGACTCAAGGTCTATCTTAACCAATGACGTGGCCGTCGTTGACACTCCTCACAGCTTTAAAATTCTTGGCCGAATAGATCACGTGGTGAATAGTGGAGGAATTAAAATATTTCCCGAAGAAATTGAGAAAATTCTTTCATGCCATATACAAAAACGATTTTTTGTATCTCATGAAGAAGATCAGGAACTGGGCCAAAAGTTAATTGTCGTTATTGAAGGATATCAAGATGAGAATCTAAAAAACAAAATCTTATTTGACATTTCTTTTCCAAAACATAAACGCCCTAAGTCAATTTATTTCTCGGAACATTTTATTGAGACACAATCGGGAAAAATAGATAGGATTTCTACGCTCCAAAAGTTGTTTTAAACTTGCATCACCCCAACTTTGTAGGAATCCGTTATTGGAGCGTGATTGGCTGCTTCTATTCCAACACTAATCCAATTTCTTGTTTCTAAAGGGTCTATGATGGCATCTGTCCAAAGTCTCGCTGCGCCATAATAGGGGGAAGTCTGCTTGTCATATTTTTCTTGAATGGTTTTTAATAAATCAGACTCTTCTTGTTTAGATAATTTTTCGCCCTTTTTTTCAATTTGCAACAATACGCTAGCGGCTTGTTCACCGCCCATTACCGACATTTTGGCCGATGGCCAAGAAACCATCAAACGTGGGTCGTAGGCTCTACCACACATGGCATAATTTCCAGCTCCATAGGAATTTCCTATCAACACTGTGAATTTAGGCACTACAGAATTGCTCACAGCATTTACCAATTTTGCGCCATCCTTTATAATTCCTCCATGCTCAGCTTTTGTACCCACCATAAAACCAGTAACGTCTTGTAAAAAAACGAGTGGAATTTTCTTTTGGTTGCAAACCGAAACAAAACGAGCAGCTTTGTCGGCTGACTCAGAATAAATTACGCCTCCAAATTGCATCTCTCCCTTGGCATTTTTGCTTACCAGTCTTTGGTTGGCAATAATCCCAACAGCCCAGCCGTCAATATTGGCATAGCCCGTTATTATGGTTTTTCCATACCCAGGTTTATAAGGAACGAAAGCAGATTTGTCGACCAACCTCTTTATGATTTCCATCATGTCATAGGGTTGTTGTCTCTCGTGGGGAAGGATGCCAAAAATTTCTTTAGGGTTTTCGGAAGGAACTTCAGGTTTGTCGCGATGAAAACCAGCCTTAGTCACTGCACCCATTTGACCCATAAGCTTTTTAATTTTTTCGAGTGCGTCTTGGTCATTTTCGGCCACATAATCTATGTTGCCGCTCATGTCTGTTTGTACTTGAGCACCTCCTAACGTTTGATTGTCAACACTTTCACCGATAGCAGCTTTCACTAAATAGCTGCCGGCTAAAAAAATACTTCCTGTTCCTTTGACTATTATGGATTCGTCGCACATGATGGGTAAATAGGCACCTCCAGCAACACAGCTTCCCATCACGGCCGCAATTTGTGTGATTCCCATGCTGCTCATTTTGGCGTTATTTCTAAAAACGCGTCCAAAATGCTCTT
>CAYZFD010000003.1:0-13966 GCA_964477735.1 uncultured Flavobacteriaceae bacterium | reverse complement strand
ATTCCCATGCTGCTCATTTTGGCGTTATTTCTAAAAACGCGTCCAAAATGCTCTTTATCTCCAAAAACTTCATCTTGCATAGGTAAAAACACACCTGCACTGTCCACTAAATATACAATTGGAAGCCTGTTTTCTATAGCAATTTCTTGTGCTCTAAGGTTTTTTTTGGCAGTGATAGGGAAAAAAGCGCCTGCTTTAACCGTTGCATCATTGGCCACAACTATACTTAACCTTCCAGAAATTTTCCCGATTTTCACAACAACACCCCCCGAAGGGCAGCCCCCTTCTTGCTCATACATACCTTCCCCAGCTAATGCGCCAATTTCTATGGACTGCTTAGGATGATCAAACAAAAAATCAATACGTTCACGAGCTGTTAATTTTCCTTGTGCATGTTGTTTTTCAATACGATTTTTACCGCCTCCAAATTTTACTTGCGCAAGCTTTTTTCGAAGGGTAGAAAGCAACATTTTGTTGCGATCTTCATTTATATTGAACGCTAAATCCATGAGCAAGGATAAAAATTAGTATTACAAATTTACAAAACTGCAAGCGAATAGTTTGATTTCCAAACAAAACGTTAATTGAAAACGCCATCTCCAGTATTTTTAGGATATTTACGGCTCAAACAACGACTAAATTATTATGAGTTTAAATAAAAATTCGATTTTTGGATATGCCTCACTCATTCTAACTTGCCTAGGCATCGCTCTTGTGCTGTTAGGCGTGATTAAATACCCAGACTATGCCATAGGCTTTTCTGTTGTAGGAACAGGATTTATTGCTATTGGATGGGCTTTTAACGCTTTAAGAGGACGGGTTTAGAGGCCTGTCATATCTTCGGGTCTCACCCAGCTATCAAATTCCTCTTCGGTAAGGTAATTTAGCTCAAGTGCTGCTTCTTTTAGTGTTTTACCTTCTTCATGAGCTTTATTTGCAATTTCAGCTGATTTGTAATAGCCAATTTTGGTATTTAGAGCCGTAACAAGCATTAGGGAATTGCTTACCAATTCGTTGATTCTTTTTTGATTGGGTTCAATCCCTGAAACACAGTGAAGCTCAAAACTTTTGGCCGCATCACCAAGAAGTCTTGCAGATTGTAACAGGTTGGCTGCTATCATGGGTTTAAAAACATTTAACTCGTAATGTCCTTGTGTACCACCAATTGTGATGGCCACGTCGTTGCCCATGACTTGTGCACAAACCATAGTGAGTGCTTCGCATTGAGTGGGATTGACTTTACCTGGCATAATAGAGCTTCCTGGCTCATTGGCAGGGATGATAATTTCGCCGATTCCAGACCTAGGTCCACTGGCCATCATCCTAATATCATTTGCAATTTTGTTGAGAGAAACAGCCAGTTGTTTCAAGGCACCGTGTGTTTCAACAAAGGCGTCGTGGGCCGCTAGGGCTTCAAATTTGTTTTCGGCTGATACAAAAGGGAGATTTGAAAACTTAGCAATATATTGAGCCACCAAGTTGGCGTAGCCATTAGGTGTATTGATTCCAGTGCCAACGGCGGTTCCACCCAAAGCAAGCTCGGCTAGGTGGGGAAGGGTGTTTTTTAGGGCCTTTAAACCATGATCGAGCTGGGACACATAACCCGAAAACTCTTGACCAAGCGTGAGAGGGGTGGCATCCATAAGGTGAGTACGCCCAATTTTCACTACATCCATAAACGCAGATGATTTTTCAGCCAATCGATTTTTGAGCTGCTCAATCGAAGGGATGGTGTTTTCAACCAATAGTTTATAGGCAGCAATGTGCATTCCAGTTGGGAAGGTGTCATTTGAAGATTGCGATTTGTTGACATCGTCATTAGGCTGGAGCGTTCGAGTGCCTTCTCCTAAAACATTTCCCTCAATCACATGTGCACGGTTGGCAATGACCTCGTTTACATTCATGTTGCTTTGTGTTCCAGAGCCAGTTTGCCAGATGACCAGTGGAAATTGATCATCGAGTTTGCCGTCTATGATTTCATCGCAAACTTGTGCAATAAGATCTCGCTTTTTTACATCTAAAACGCCCAACTCACAATTGGCAAATGCAGCTGATTTTTTTAATATGGCAAAACCATAAACGATTTCTAGTGGCATCGAAGCCTCGGGGCCAATTTTAAAATTATTACGAGAGCGTTCGGTTTGCGCACCCCAATATTTTTCGGCAGGAACAGACACGGTTCCCATGGTATCTTTTTCAGTTCTAAACGACATATGGATCGAATTTGATGCAAAGGTACATTACAGTTTTTAAATGAATTGAAAAAAAGCTGAGAGATCGCATGGAGAATTTCAATCTTTCTCAATATCTTTGTGACATATTTATTAAGTCATGTTCGAATTTGATCAATACCTTGGATTTTTAGCTTTTCTAACCATACTAACCATAGGCTTTTGGTTGATGATTTTCCTCATCACTTTTATAGTGCCTTATTGGGTGGGTGGTGCTTTGCTTGAGCGTCTTAAAGAATGGCGTGCTAAAAAGTCGAAATAAGACTTACTCGTCGAATCCAAAATCCCCATCACCTCCGCCTTCGCCGCGCTGACCACGTTGTCTTTGCTCTTTTTTCTGGTTAAATCTATAGGTGAAATTTAAACTGAAAGTGCGTTGTCTCCACTGAAACTCACTATAGTTTTTCGTGTTTTCGGTAATTAGACTTGATTTTCTTCGAGATGAATTGAACAAATCACTTACCCTAAAGGTTAGCGTCCCCTTTTCCTTAAACACATCTTTACTTAATGCCGTATTGGTGAACAATATTCCTTCTGAGGTTCCCTGTGCAGTTTTGCTAGGACCTCTGTATATTACACTTGTTTGCCAATCTATTCCTTTGGCTTTTAATGTGTTGCTAAACCTTCCAGACCAACTAAAATTATCAGCATCATAAACAATATTGTTGTAGGAGCCTCTTACTTTGGAATCAAACAAGTTAAGACTTCCATTCATGCGCCAGTTTTTGTTAAAACTATAACTTCCGTTTGTTTCAACGCCAACTTGGGTTTCAGAAGCTAAATTGATAGGGGAGCGTTGTAACACAGTAACTTGTTGACCATTCACTTCGACAGTTTGTCCGGTTTCTACAAGAACAAAAACAAAATTATCAGTGGTTTTTCTGTAAAACACTGATCCGCCAATGGTTAGGGATTTATTTCTACTGAGAAAACCAACGTCGATTCCATTTGAAAATGTGGGATTTAGATTGGGATTTCCTTGAAAAATATTTGTTTTGCTCGATCTTGAAGGAAAGGGATTGATGAATCTCGATCGCGGACGACTAATACGACGATTATAGCCAATGGTGACGGTTTTTCCTTCAGATATTTCCCATGAAAGGTTTAGTGTAGGAAATAGGTTAGCATATTTTCTGTGGTTGTCATCACCTAAAGTTTTTTGCTCAATATCAATGGTTGAATGCTCATATCTTAAGCCCATTAAAAAAGATAGTTTCCCGATTTTATTTCCATATTGGCTGTAAACGGCATTTACTTTTTCGTCGTAAATAAGATTGTTAGAAAGGTTGGTGTTTCGAACAAATTTTCCATTTTCATCCAGTTCTGTTACTATATAATCAGTGTCGAGCAAAGAAAAATTACCTCGATAACCAAATTCAAATTGTCCATTTTCTCCAATGGGTTTCACGTAATCAGCTTGAAATAGGCTACGCGTTTGTGATTCACTGGTTAAGTTGGTTTCGTTGATGACCATGGACTCCCCAAAATTTTGTTCTCCAATTTCTGCATCTTCCACTTCGCTGTTTTTTTCGAATTGCGCATCAAATGTTATAACATGCCCTTCGTCGTCGAAATTGTGTGTAAGGTTAAAATTATATTCATTCCCACTATCTTCTTCAAGCTCATCTTGTAAGCGAACAATTTTGTCTACCAGATTTCGACTTTGATTTTCAAAAACCAAATCATTGGTGGATAAATTGGTATTGTCCCTGTCTTGAATTAGGGTGGAAATTGTGACACTTGTTTTATCGGTCAATGACCATTCAACACCTAAAGTGCTGTTGTAGCCACTTCTAACACGATCAAATATTCTACTTTCAGTTAAGAAACTATATCCATTTGCATTTATGTATTCTGTGTCGTTGTAACTTCTTCCAATGGAATTGTTGTTGCTGTACCCGCTGTTTAAAAACCAATTGAATTTTTCTGTTCTGAAGTTTAGATTTGCAGCAAGTCCATAACTGAAAGGTTTTTCAAGCGAAGCAGAAACAGAGCCGTTAAACCCAGAAATTTTGTTTTTAGCCAAAACAATGTTGATAATTCCAGCTGTTCCTTCGGCATCGTAACGAGCCGAAGGTGAAGTGATAATTTCAACCTTTTCAACACTGTCGGCAGGAAATTGCCGTAAGGCATCATTGCTGCTTAAACCCACCAATCCCGATGGTTTTCCATTGATAAGTATTCTTACGTTAGTATTGTTTCGCAAAGCTACATTTCCTTCGATATCGACAGACACAGAGGGAAGATTGTCCAATACATCAGATACAGAGCCACCTCTTACCGTTAAATCTTTTCCAATATTATAGACTTGCTTGTCTAATCGAAATTCTACTTGCGTTTTTTCACCCACCAATTCTATTTCATTAAGCTGATTGACATCCATAGATAGTTTCACCACTCCAAGTGATTGATTTTGGTTAATGGTTAACCTCTCTATAACAAATGGCTGAAAAGAAATGTACTCAATGTTGATTTTATAAACATCTGGTTTAACAGAGAGCGAAAATTTTCCTTCGGCATCTGTAATCCCACCTTGCGCAGGGGTTGTTTCGCCCAAGTTATACAATGTTATGGTGGCATATTCTAATGGCAAGTTGCTTTCAGCATCTAAAACTTGTCCGCTAAGTTGAGTGCTCTGTGCAGAAGCAAAGCCAGCTAAAAAGCAAAATAAGACCGTAAGAATATATTTTTTCATGTTTATTTTTTTGCAAATAAACGATTTAAAAGAGGGTCTGTTACAATTTCAATATAAATTTCTCTAATGCCTCTATAGGTCTTCCAACAACAGCAGTTTGGTTGGAAACTATAACCGGTCGTTCCATGAGCTTAGGGTGGGTACATAGCGCATCAATAATTTCACGGTCTGTTAATGCTTTATTTTTAAAGATTGTTTTCCAAATGTCCTCATTCTTTCTAACAAGTTCGATGGGTTTTAGGTTGAGTTTTTGGAGTAAATTTTTTATGATTTCTACTGAAAGTCCAGATTCCAGATAAAGCACAATATTATGGCTAATATTTTTGGCCTCTAATAAAGCGAGTGCTTCTCTAGATTTTCGACATCTAGGATTGTGGTAGATGGTTAATGTTTCAGACATCTATATTTATTTTTTTTAAATCTGTTTTTAATTGTTCAGGACTAAAGAATTGCAGTCCATGAATGCCTAGTTTTTGCGCAGCCTCCACGTTCGATAATCGGTCGTCAATAAAAACAGCGTTTTCAGCCACAATATTGAAGCGCTTCAAGGTGAGCTCGTAAATTTCAGGAAAAGGTTTTCTCATTTTCTCTGCTCCAGAAACTACGATCCCTTCAAACCAATGCAAAAACTCAAATCTTTCAAGGGCAACCGGAAAAGTTTCTGCGCTCCAATTGGTTAGGGCCACTACTTTGTATTTTGGGTTTTGACACACAGATTTTAAAATTTCAACGGTCCCTACAAGTGCACCACCCAGCATTTCTTCCCATCGATCATAGTAAATTCGGATTAAATTCTCATGTGCTGGAAATTTAGCAACAAGCGCTTCGGTTGCTTCATTTAATGGAACACCAGCATCTTGTTGCTCGTTCCAATCGTGGGTGCAAATGTTGTCAAAAAACCATTTCATTTTTTGACGATCGCCTTCAAAAACTTTCAAATATACATAGGCTGGATTCCAATCGATTAGAACGCCACCAAGGTCAAAGATTAGGGTGTTTATGTGTTTCATGTATTGATGTTTTGGCCCATTAAAAAGGCCTTTAAAAATATGTCAATTTCGCCGTCCATTACTGCGGTGACGTCGGTAGATTCGGTTTGGGTTCTTACATCTTTCACCAATTTGTAGGGATGCATCACATAGTTTCGAATTTGAGATCCCCATTCGATCTTCATCTTGCTGGCTTCGATTTCTTCTCGGGCGGCCATTCTTTTTTGAAGCTCAATTTCATATAGTTGTGATTTCAACAACTGCATAGCTTTGGTTTTGTTGTCAAGTTGGGATCTTGTTTCCGAGTTTTCTATTATAATGCCTGAAGGCTCGTGTCTTAGCCGAACGGCTGTTTCTACTTTATTGACATTTTGTCCTCCGGCACCACTTGAACGCATTGTTTCCCATTTTATATCCGAAGGGTTGATCACAATTTCTATAGAATCATCCACTAGGGGATAGACATAAACCGAGGCGAAGGAAGTGTGTCTTTTTGCATTACTGTCAAAAGGGGAGATGCGCACCAATCGGTGTACGCCATTTTCGCCCTTTAGCCATCCAAACGCATATTCGCCTTCAATTTCTAATGTAACAGTTTTGACTCCCGCCACATCACCTTCTTGAAAGTTTAGTTCTTTGACAACATATTTATTTTTTTCGGCCCACATGATGTACATGCGCATGAGCATGCTGGCCCAATCACAACTTTCAGTTCCACCTGCTCCCGCAGTAATTTGCAATACGGCGCTCAATGGATCTCCTTCTTCAGAGAGCATGTTTTTAAATTCTACATACTCTAATTTTTCAAGGGCCTTTTTGTAGGCTATTTTCACTTCGTCTTCACTAAGTTCACCTTCCTTAAAGAATTCCAACGAAAGTGTCACTTCCTCAACAAGACTTTCAATTTCTTCATAGTCTAATATCCATTGCTTTACACTGCGCAATAGGCGCATGTGTTGTTCTGCTTTTTTGGAATCTTCCCAAAAACTGGGATCAAAAGTGGTTTCTTCTAGATTGGCGACTTCAATTTTTTTGGCATCTAAGTCAAAGATACCTCCTCAACGCACCAAGGCGCTCAATAAGATCTTTAGATTGATCAGTTGTTATCATATTATCAAATGAATTTCGAAACAAAAATACATGAAAATTTGAGGGTAGTTTGCTATTTTTAACAAAATTTAGATCCAATATGCCAATCAATTTGATAAGTGACACGGTGACAAAACCCACTCAGGGAATGCTCGAGGCGATGCTTCAAGCTTCGGTAGGCGATGATGTTTTTAAAGCAGATCCTACAGTTAATATGTTAGAACAGAAGTTAGCTGAACTTTTTGGTATGGAGGCGGCACTATTTTTCCCCTCGGGAACTATGGCCAATCAAACAGCCATTAAATTACACACCCAACCTGGTGATCAATTGATTTGTGATAAAACGGCCCATGTTTTCAACTACGAAGGTGGGGGGGTCAGTTTCAATAGTGGGGTTTCTTGTAAATTGTTAGAAGGGAATCGCGGTATTTTTGAAGCAGATCAAGTTCGAGCGGCCATCAACCCTCCAGATTTTTATCACAGCCCAAAAACAAGTTTGGTTTGCGTGGAAAACACCACCAACAAGGGCGGTGGTGCATGTTGGGATTTAGTTCAGTTAGAAAGCATCAAAGCCGTTTGTGAATCACATCAGTTGCGGTATCATTTAGACGGTGCCCGATTGTGGAACGCCATGGTGGCAACAGGATTAAAACCTCAACAGCTAGGAAGCTTGTTCGACACCATTTCTGTTTGCTTCAGCAAGGGCCTAGGATGCCCCATTGGATCTGTTTTGTTGGGCAATCAGGAAACTGTCGATCGTGCGTTACGCATTCGAAAAATATTTGGTGGAGGCATGCGTCAAGTTGGTTATTTGGCGGCGGCGGCATTATATGCCCTTGATCACCATATAGATCGTTTGGCCGAAGACCACAGAAAAGCTTCCGAAATATCGAAACTCTTAGATCAGCACCCATCTGTTGCCCATGTGGCAGAAACCCAAACCAACATTGTTGTTTTTAAATTGGTTGATGATATGGACTTAGCTGATGCTTTCAAAAAACAATTGGAGGATGCTCAAATACAAATAATCGATATGGGAGGCGGTTTACTTAGGATGGTTACCCATTTAGATTATACAGATGACATGCATGCTGTGGTGCTTCAGGTGTTGTCAAATTCGTGATTTTTTTTACATATCGACTTTGCTTATATTTAAAACAAATTCCAAAATTTTAAGAGTCATGAAAACCTCAATTTATTCCCTACTTTTTTGTGTTATTTTTGCAACTTCTTGCACAAAAAATAAACGACCAACCGAAACTATGAAATTAGATGCGCCGAGAGCTGAAAAAAATCCAACCTCATTAAAAAAGCACGACGATATTAGGATAGATGACTACTATTGGCTAAACGACCGTGAGAACCCCGAAGTTATAGATTATTTAGAGCGTGAAAATGACTATTACCAGAAAATGACTGCGCACACCGAAGCGTTTCAAAAAAGCCTTTTCGAGGAAATGAAATCCAGAATTAAAGAAGACGATAGTTCTGTTCCTTATTTCTATAATGGTTATTGGTATGTTACGCGCTATGAAACAGGGAAAGAATACCCCATCTATACCCGCAAAAAAGATGTTCTCCAAGCTCAGGAAGAAATTATATTTGATTGTAATGAACTGGCCAAAGGTCATGATTATTTTAACTTAACAGGGCTAGAGGTCAGTCCCGACAACAAATGGGTTGCCTTTGGTATAGATACGGTTTCTCGACGACAATACACCCTACAAATAAAAAACTTAGAAACTGGAGAAATTTTACCAGAAAAAATAAATAACACCACTGGCGGTAGTGCTTTTGCTAACGACAACAAAACCCTTTTCTACACCACAAACCACCCTGAAACTTTGCGTTCCGAAAAAGTTTATCGTCATAAAATAGGCGAAAACCCCTCAGAAGATGAGTTGGTATATCACGAAAAAGATGAAACCTTTTACGCTTTTGTTTACAAAACCAAATCTGATCAATTTTTAGTTGCGGGTTCCACAAGCACCCTAACTTCTGAATACAGCATATTGGATGCCAACAAACCAGACGATGATTTTAAAGTGTTCCATGCCAGAGAAAGGGGTCTTGAATACAGTATTTCTCACTATAAAGATCATTTCTATGTATTGACAAACGCCGATGGTGCCACCAACTTTAAGTTGATGAAAACATCAATAAATGCCACCCAAAAGAAAAATTGGGAAGAGTTGATTCCTCACAGAAAAGAAGTGCTTTTAGAAGGGATCGATATTTTCAATAAATTCTTGGTTGTTAGTGAACGATCGGGAGGGCTAAACCAAATAAAAATACAGTCTTGGGATGGGAACATAGACTATTATTTGCCTTTTGAAAGTGAAACTTATACAGCCTACACCACCACAAATTTAGATTTTGATGCAGAAGTTTTACGCTATGCCTATAATGCACTCACCACACCGTCTTCAATAGTAGAGTTTAATTTTATTTCCAAAGAAAAAACAGTTTTGAAGGAGCAGGAGGTACTTGGAGGTGCTTTCGATAAGAACAACTACACCTCTGAGCGTGTTTGGGCCAATGCACAAGACGGCACAAAAATTCCAATTTCAATAGTCTATAAAAAAGGAATCCAGAAAAATGGCAAAAACCCACTTTTGCTCTACGGATATGGTTCCTATGGAGCCACAATTAGCCCTTATTTTTCATCCACTCGCTTAAGCTTACTCGATCGTGGATTTATATACGCCATAGCTCACATTAGGGGCGGACAATATTTGGGTAGGCCATGGTATGAAGATGGAAAATTGCTGCACAAAAAAAACACTTTCACAGATTTTATTGATTGTTCACGCTTTCTAATCGAATCGGGCTACACAAGCCCAGAACATCACTACGCTATGGGTGGATCAGCAGGAGGATTGTTGATGGGAGCGGTTATCAATATGGCTCCTGAATTATATAAAGGGGTTGTGGCAGCAGTGCCATTTGTGGATGTGGTCACCACCATGCTCGACGAAAGTATTCCACTCACCACTGGCGAATATGATGAATGGGGAAATCCTAACGACCAGACCTATTACCAGTACATAAAATCTTATTCTCCCTACGACAACATTGAACCAAAAGCTTATCCCAACATGTTGGTTACTACTGGTCTTCATGATTCTCAAGTTCAATATTGGGAGCCTGCAAAATGGGTAGCCAAATTAAGAGATCAAAAAACAGACACCAATTTACTATTGCTGCACACAGATATGGAAGCAGGGCATGGAGGTGCTTCCGGCCGATTCGAAGCTCTAAAGGAGTTGGCCAAGCAATATGCCTTTCTTTTCGATTTAGAGCACATTACTGACTAATGTCAAGTTTTTGTTCTCATAGTTTTTTGTATTTTTGTTCAAGATAGTATTCCAAGTAGCGTGAAAACGCTTTTGTGATGAACAACAAAGAAATCAAAGCATATAATACAGCCCTTGAACTAATTGGTGAAACACCATTAGTAAGACTCAATAAATTGACTGCGTCAATCAAAGGACAGTTTTTTGCTAAAATTGAAGCCTTCAATCCTGGACACTCCAACAAAGACCGAATTGCGCTTCACATTATTGAAACGGCTGAAAAAAAAGGCCTCATCAAGCCAGGAGACACCATTATAGAAACCACCTCTGGAAACACAGGCTTTAGCTTGGCTATGGTCAGTATCATCAAAGGATATGATTGTATTTTAGCTGTCAGTTCTAAATCTTCCTCCGATAAAATTGACATGCTTCGTGCTATGGGGGCAAAAGTATATGTCTGCCCAGCTCACGTAAAAGCAGGTGATCCTAGGTCTTATTACTCTGTTGCGCGTAGATTACATGAAGAAATCAAGGGTTCTATTTATATCAATCAATATTTCAATGCGCTTAATACTGAAGCCCATTATTTAACAACCGGACCTGAAATATGGAAACAAACAGCTGGCAAAATCACCCACCTAATTGCCAGTAGCGGCACTGGAGGAACCATTTCGGGAATTGGTCGTTATTTAAAAGAACAAAATCCCAACATTCAAATCATTGGAGTTGATGCTTATGGATCTGTACTAAAAAAATTTCACGAAACCCAAGAATTCGACGAAAAAGAAATTTATCCCTACCGAATTGAAGGTCTTGGAAAAAACCTTATCCCTTCGGCAACTGACTTTGATGTCATTGATTATTTTGAAAAAGTAACTGACGAAGAAAGTGCCCACACAGCACGAAAAATTGCTAAAACAGAAGGCTTGTTTGTGGGCTACACATCAGGTGCTACCGTTCAGGCCGTACTTCAGTTGGCCAAAAAACCCAATTTTTTCAAAGAAGATAGTGTGGTGGTGATGATATTTTGTGATCATGGCTCACGTTACATGAGCAAGATTTATAGTGATGACTGGATGCGTGAACAGGGCTTTTTCGACAGTCAAAACATTGAACAAGAAAAGCCTATCGAGTACATTCGCTAACAGTATTTTTCTAATTTTTTACTGATAAAAATTGTATTTTTGTATGTCTAACTAAAGATTTATATGAAAGATCTTTTTGATAAAATCATCAAGAACAAAGGCCCACTAGGAAAATGGGCCTCAGTAGCGGAGGGCTACTTTGTTTTTCCAAAGCTTGAAGGGGAAATTTCAAATAGAATGCGCTTTCAGGGAAAGGATGTTATCACCTGGAGTGTTAATGACTATTTGGGCTTGGCCAATCATCCGGAAGTGCGTGCTGTAGATGCAGAAGCCGCAGCCGAATTTGGTTCGGCCTATCCAATGGGTGCGCGCATGATGTCGGGACACACAGATTTACACGAACAACTCGAAAATGAGCTTGCGGCTTTTGTTTCAAAAGAAGCGGCCTATGTGCTCAATTTTGGCTATCAGGGAATTTTATCTACCATAGATTCTTTAGTTTCAAAAGACGATGTCATTGTTTATGATGTAGATGCTCATGCCTGCATTATCGATGGTGTTCGACTGCATTTAGGGAAAAGATTTACCTACCAACACAACGATATTTCCAGCCTTGAAAAAAACTTAGATCGCGCCACAAAAGTTGCTGAACAAACTGGTGGTGGAATATTGGTGATTTCGGAAGGTGTTTTTGGCATGCGTGGTGAGCAAGGCAAGTTAAAAGAAATCGCTTCACTCAAAAAAGATTACAATTTCCGCTTGCTGGTCGATGATGCACATGGTTTTGGAACCCTGGGAGCTACTGGTGCTGGAACAGGGGAGGAACAAGGAGTGCAAGATGATATTGATGTGTATTTTGCCACATTTGCCAAGTCTATGGCTAGCACAGGTGCCTTCATTGCTGCCGACGCAGAGATCATTTCCTATCTTAAATACAATATGCGCTCTCAAATGTTTGCCAAATCTTTGCAAATGCAACTAGTAAAAGGCGCTTTGAAACGCTTAGATTTATTGCGCAGCCAACCTGCACTCAAAAACAAACTTTGGGAAAATGTTCATGCCTTGCAAGATGGCTTAAAAGCTAAAGGCTTTGATTTGGGTACCACGCAAAGTTGTGTCACCCCAGTTTATCTAAAGGGAAGCATCCCCGAAGCGATGGCCTTGGTGAAAGATTTAAGAGAAAACTTTAGAATTTTCTGCTCTATAGTGGTATATCCTGTGATTCCAAAGGGCTTAATTTTACTTAGGTTAATTCCAACGGCCACACACACCCTCGAAGACGTTGCCGAAACTCTCGAGGCCTTTTCGGCTATTAGAAACCGATTGGACGGAGGTATTTACAAACGACTTTCATCGGCTATGGTCGATGATATGCCTTAATCTTTGTAAATAAATACTTGAGGTTCACCTGTTTTGGTGATAAATCCCCTATACATACCTTCTGTGTTGAAGGGCATACTCACGTTTCCGTTTTTGTCTAGACACACCACACCACCAAATCCTTCAATTGGCGTGAGCTTGTTGTGAATCGTATGATGAGCAGCGTCTTTGAGTGATTTGTTTAAATAGGCCATTTGTGCTGCAATATCATAAGCCACTACGTTCCGAATAAAAAATTCACCATGCCCAGTAGCCGAAATACCACAATTTTGATCGGCATAAGTGCCTGCTCCAATAATGGGAGCATCGCCAACCCTGCCAAACCTTTTGTTTGTCATGCCACCTGTTGAAGTGCCTGCCGCCAAATGCCCCTGCTGATCTAGGGCAACGGCGCCTACAGTTCCAAATTTATTGTCCGAATAGGTGGGGGAGGCGGTAATTTTGCTTCGTAAATGTTGATTAAAACGTCTAGTTGTGAAAAAGTAGGCCGGATCAACTTGTTCAACCCCAGTATTCACCGCAAATTTTTCTGCACCTTCACCCACAAGCATCACATGTTCTGATTGTTCCATCACTGCAATGGCCGCCCTAATGGGGTTTTTAAGGGTATGAACACCAGCCACTGCTCCTGCTTGTCCTGTGCCGCCATTCATGATGGAGGCATCTAATTCGTTTTCACCCTCATTAGTAAAGACAGCACCTTTTCCAGCATTGAACAAAGGGGAGTTTTCCAATACCTCTATAGTTTGTGCCACCGCCTCAACACTCGATCCACCTTCGTTAAGCACCTTTTGACCTACTAGCAAAGCCTCTTTCAATTTATTGGTATAGGCCATCTCTAAACTGTCGGTCATGTTTTCTTTTAGTATGGTACCCGCTCCGCCATGAATCACTAAAATGGCATTCTCTGATGTTGAATTGATTTTACAGGAAATCAAAAACAGGGATAGGAATAAAAAAATATATTTAAACATTGTACGATTGTTTTTTTCGAAGTTAATAAAAATGCCTTTAATGTTTGTGTGTTTAAAAGATCTGTCAATTGCTGTTATAGTTTATACGATTTATTGAATTTCAAATCTCTTTGTTAGAGTTTGCAAAGTCTGGAAGTACGTTAGATGAATTAAAAAACCTTATCTTTGCCGTCAAATAAGCGTGATGAGCCAAAAAGTTATCCTAAACGCGACAGAAATTTCCATAC
>CAYZFD010000002.1:70247-76954 GCA_964477735.1 uncultured Flavobacteriaceae bacterium | reverse complement strand
CCTGGGTTGTGGACCAATACCTGTTGCAGCCACCAACGTGATGGCGAAACCAATATCGCTGCCGGCAAACGCCGTTTGCAAGAAGAAATGGGTTTTGAAACCGAATTGAGAGAGGTCACCTCTTTTATTTACAAAGCCCCTTTTGATAACGGCCTAACCGAACACGAGTTAGACCACATTATGATTGGGCAATACAACGACGCACCCAACATCAATCCCGACGAAGTTGCAAATTGGAAATGGATGCCCATTGATGTGGTTCGTGATGATGTCAACCAAAACCCTCAAAACTATACCGTTTGGTTTATCATTATCTTTGAGCAGTTCTACGAACAAATAAAAACGTTATGAAAGCTACCGTCCATAGAAAAGCACATTTTAATGCTGCTCATCGTTTGTTTCGCCCCGATTGGAGCGATGAAAAAAACGCCTTAGTTTTTGGTAAATGCAGCAACCCTAATTTTCACGGTCATAACTATGATTTAGTCGTTTCTGTTTGTGGGGAAATTGATCCCGAAACAGGGTTTGTTGTGGATGTTAAGTTTCTTAAAGAATTGATTAAAAGTGAGATAGAAGAGGCGCTTGATCACAAGAATTTAAACGAAGAAGTTTTGGAGTTTAAATCCCTCAATCCCACTGCTGAAAACATCGCCATGGTGATTTGGAAAAAACTTCGCCCTCACATAGACGCTCAAAAAACGTTGAGTGTTAGACTCTACGAAACACCCCGAAACTACGTAGATTTTTCAGGAGATTAGAATTCGTTTTGAAACCTAAAATAAAATCCAGCAAAAGTTTCATTTCACTATCTTTGGTAAAAATTAAAAATTATGGCCAGCATTCGCAACCTTAAGAAAGATTTAAATGCCATTATGGGAGAAATCATTGAGTTGATTTATGAAAAGGAATTGGAAAACACGAGCATAGACGCCGCCAAGAGCGAGGCACTTATAGATGAGGTCATTGCTGCTTTTGATGACTTTATTGCAAAAATCCACACTAAAGATGTGGACAATAAACACACACATTTCAAGCAACTGAATTTGGAGTTGGAAGCGACAGCTCAGGCACTACTAAACAAAGTGGAAAAACTTGCCTAACTCATTCTGTCTTCGCTGTTTCTAAAGCCAGAATTTGCTTTCCATATTTTGAATCCTTAACAGCTGCTGTCATGCTGCTTTTAAGTGTGTCTAGCATATAGGGTGTAATGGTCTCCAATTCTGATAAGATTAAAAAAGGAGCCAATTCCTTATCGGCGTGCGTGATGGCATAGTTAAGCACATAGAGATAGCGTCGTTTCTCTAAGTTCTCAGAAAATTGCAAAATCTTCTCTAATGAATCTTGATTGCCCACCTTTTGCATTTCTATTTGCGCTTTAATCAAATCCAAACGCTGGTCTATAAATTTTCTTTTAAAATCTTGAAAATTAGCATATAGATTTTGATTTTCACCTCCTTCAATTTGGGCGTCAAACACATATTTTTTCAAACTAGTTTGAATGTTAACCACACCTGGTTCCCCAAAAAATGTAATTCGGTCATTGTCATCAATTCCATCTCTTTTGTCAAGATGCAAGGAGAAGAGTTCAGGACTTTCAACGATGGTTTTAAGTGTTGATACTCCCGATTTGCTAACCGAAACAGAGTCGACATTCACCCAAACAGAATCTTCTATTTTTTGGAGGTAAAGTGTGCCTTTTTTCAGGCCCTTTATTTCGGCCTGAACCAACAATGTGTTTTCTTCTGTTGCGCAACCCACAAGCGTAATGCTGCCCAAGGCTATCGCAAGAGCAACTGATAGAAATGCATTTTTCATAGCCACAAAGATGTTAATTTTTAGGGAATTCACAACTTATTTTATCATCTCAAAACTTCTCTTGATGAAGCTTGTTAGGGCTTCTCCCTTAAGAAGGTTTTGTGCAAGTTTGGCCAAATCGAGACTTTGTTTGATGAGGCGTTCTTTTTTCTTACTCGTTTTGGTTTCTAAAATTTGTGTGGCCAAAGGGTGGTTAACGTTTACGGTGAGGGTGTACATTTCGGGCAGGTTGCCAAACATGCTGTTACCACCGGTTTGTTGCATTTCTTTCATGCGTCTCATGAATTCAGGTTGTGTGATGAGTATGGGCGCAGCTTCGCTGTCCATAGCAGCCAGTTCAACAGTGTAATTTTGAGATGCAAGCACTTCTTCGATGGCAGTTTTCAATGTTTCTTTTTGATCATCTGAAAGCTTGGAAATAGTATTGTCATCTTTTTGAATTAGCTTGTCAATATGGTCTGCATCCACTCTCGCAAAACTGATTTTTTCCTGAGAGGTTTCGAGTTTTTGAATGAGGTGACTCACGATTGGAGAATCCAAAAGTAAAACCTCATAACCCTTGCTTTTAGCAGACTCAATGTAGGCGTGTTGTTTTTCTCTGTCAGAAGCATAAAGAATAACCAACTTGTCGTCTTTGTCAGTTTGGTTGTCTTTTAATTTTTCTTGCAGTTCCTCAAAAGTAAAATATTGTTCATCTACGGTGGGATATAGCGCAAATTGTGGTGCTTTTTCGAAGAATTTATCATCGCTCAACATTCCATACTCAATCACGACCTTAATGTCGTTCCACTTTTGCTCGAATGCTTCTCGGTCATTCTTAAACAAACCATTCAATTTGTCGGCGACTTTTCTTGTGATGTAATTGCTGATTTTCTTCACTGCTCCATCGGCCTGTAAGTAGCTTCTAGACACATTTAGGGGGATGTCGGGAGAATCAATAACGCCACGTAAAAGGGTTAAAAACTCGGGTACGATGCCTTCGACATTATCGGTTACAAAAACTTGATTTTGATAAAGTTGAATGCGATCTTTTTGAACGCTTAAATCGTTGGTGAGTTTTGGAAAATATAGAATTCCGGTTAAGTTAAAGGGGTAGTCCACATTTAAATGGATGTGGAATAAGGGTTCTTCGAATTGCATGGGATACAATTCTCTATAGAAAGCTTTGTAGTCTTTGTCTTCGAGATCTGTGGGGGTTTTGGTCCATGCTGGGCTAGGGTTGTTAACAATATCATCAACAGTTTCCTTTATTTCTTTCGCATCTTCACCTTCGCCTTCTGTGCGTGTCACTTCCTTGGTCCCAAATTTGATGGGCACCGGCATGAATTTGTTGTATTTGTTCAACAAAGTGCGGATCCGAGCTTCTTCTAAAAATTCTGTTGAATCGTCGGCAATGTGTAAAATAATTTCAGTTCCTCGTGTGTCTTTGTCGCTTTCTTCCAAGCTATATTCGGGAGATCCATCACAAATCCAGTGCACTGCAGGTGAATCTTTATAGGATTTGGTTATGATTTCAACTTTTTTGGCAACCATAAAAGCAGAATAAAAACCCAAACCAAAATGGCCAATAATTCCACTGTCTTTTGCGGTGTCTTTATATTGTTCTAAAAATTCTTCTGCACCAGAAAACGCCACCTCATTGATGTATTTTTTCACTTCATCTTCAGTCATACCAATTCCTTGGTCTATAAGATGAATTTTTTTGCCTTTCTTGTCAACTTTTACTTCAATGAGCGCGTTGTCTATCGATACTTTTGCTTCTCCAATGTTGGCCAAATGCTTGAGTTTTAATGTGGCATCTGTAGCATTTGACACCAATTCACGAAGAAAAATTTCGTGATCGCTATACAAAAACTTTTTAATGAGTGGAAAGATATTCTCTACTGATACATTGATGGATCCTTTGTTCATTGTTTTAAATATTTATCGTGTTCATTTCAAATCCAGTACCAAATTTAAATAGATGACAAATTGACATAAAAATATTTTGTTTAAATATTTGGTAAATTTATTAAACAGTTTTATATTTGTAAAAGAATTTTGAAATTCTAATTCAAGTAGGTTGAAAAAATTGCTATGAAAAAGAAATTTTTCCTTCTTGATTCTCATGAAATTCTCAATTCTAAATTTTGTTTGGTTTATTTTGGTTAAGTTGTAAATGGGGCGTTTCGTGGTTGTTTCGCCTCATTTTTTTTAAACCCATTTATTTCTTATTTTTTTTGAAAATTTTTGACATGTACAATTCCAGAATAGTAGGCATGGGGCACTATGTCCCCGAAAATATTGTTACCAACGATGATTTATCTAAGCTCATGGATACCAGCGATTCCTGGATTGTTGAACGTACAGGAATCCACGAGCGACGTCATGTGCTTCCAAATGGTGAGGACGGAACTGCATCCATGGGTGTGAAAGCGGCCAAGATGGCGCTTGAACAAGCTAGTCTTAAGGCAACTGATATTGATTTAATTGTATTTGCAACACTAAGTCCAGACTATTATTTTCCCGGATCTGGCGTATTGTTACAAGATCTAATGGGCATGGGCACTTGTCCAGCGCTTGATATTCGCAATCAATGTTCGGGTTTTGTTTATGGGCTCTCTGTTGCCGACCAATTCATCAAAACAGGCATGTATAAAAATGTGTTATTGGTGGGTTCTGAATATCATTCTGGCGGTATGGATTTTTCTACACGTGGTCGTGGCGTATCCGTCATTTTTGGTGATGGTGCTGGTGCTGCTGTGCTCACTCGTGAAAATGACAATGCCAAAGGTATTTTATCTACCCATTTACATTCCGAAGGAAAGTATGCCGAAGAACTTGCCATTATTGGACCCAGCACCAAACGTTGGATCCCAGAAATTGTTTCAAATTATGATGAAGACGATATGCGTTATCATCCCTACATGAATGGTCAATTGGTGTTTAAAAACGCTGTTGTACGTTTCAGCGAAGTCATTCTAGAAGGGTTGACCATGCAGGGCTGGCAGGCCTCAGATATTGATCTTTTGATTCCCCACCAAGCCAATTTGAGAATCGCCCAGTTTATTCAAAAAAAATTCAAACTTCTTGACAACCAGGTTTATAACAACATCATGCGCTATGGCAACACTACAGCTGCCTCTATTCCAATTGCATTGTCTGAAGCCATTTTGGAAGGGAAGATTAAGGAAAATGACAAGGTTGTTTTGGCTGCTTTTGGCAGTGGTTTTACTTGGGGGAGTGCTATGATTTCTTGGTAATTCGATGAAATAAAAACAGCCCCAAAACCGTAAGTCCACCATTGAGAATGAGCACAAAAAATCCAAAGTCAAATTGCCATTTACTGAGACTATAATCTGTGATGAAATAGGACAACAGCGGTGCTGCCACAGCTACAAGAGCAATCCAACGGTCATGGGGTTTCCATTTCGTAAACAAGCCACAAACATACAATCCGAGTAAAGGTCCATAGGTGTAGCCAGCAAAAAGAAAAAGCTTGGCAATGACACTTTCGTTGGCAATCCAGTATTTGAAAATCAATATTACGCCAACCAAAACCAATGACATGATGACATGTATTCGCTTGCGAACCCTGACTTGCTCTTGCTTGTTTTTGTAATTTTCTATGCCTAGCAAGTCCACACTCACTGAGGTGGTGAGGGAGGTTAGTGCACTATCTGCGCTGCTGTAGGCCGCTGCAATCAATCCCAGCATAAACACCACTGCAAGCCCCACACCAGATTGCATAGCCACTGTGGGGAAAAGTCGATCGTTGTGAATGTCTAGGTTGTTTTGTTGTGCATATACAGTGAGCAGAAGACCTAAACACAAAAAAATGAAGTTCACTACGGTGAGCACAATCGTAAACCAAAACATGTTTTTTTGAGCATCTTTTAATGAGCGACAGCTTAAGTTTTTTTGCATCATGTCTTGGTCTAGACCTGTCATCACAATGGCAATAAAAGCACCCGAAATAAATTGTTTCCAGAAATAATTTCCGGAATTCCATTCTTCAAAGAAAAAAGTTTTGGACAGGCTATTTTGTCCAATAAATTCTGGGAGCGAATCCCACGAAATTTGGAGTGCATCTACCATAAAAACTATACCAAAAAGCAATGCCAAGAGCATAAAAAGTGTTTGTAGCGTATCGGTCCAGATTAGGGTTTTGAGTCCTGAGCGGTGTGTGTAGAGCCAAATTAGAGCGATGGTGATCACCACCGTTACCCAAAAGTCAATGCCCCATGCATCAAAAATTAGCCATTGCAACACATTGGCCACCAAATAAAGCCTAAAACTGGCGCCCACCACTCTAGAGAGTATGAAAAATGAGGCCCCAGTTTTGTAGGCCGTTTGCCCAAATCTTTGGTTTAAATATGTATAAATCGAGGTGAGGTTGAGTTTGTAGTAGAGCGGCAGCAAAATTGTGCCAATCACGAAATATCCCACTATGTAGCCCAAAACCACCTGAAAATATCCAAACTGAGTACTTTCGACCCATCCTGGCACAGAAATAAACGTAACCCCAGACAAGGAAGCGCCAATCATGCCAAATGCGACCAAATACCAGGGTGCGCGTCGGTTGGCCCTAAAAAAGGTGTCGTTGGAATTTGCGCCTTTTGTGAGATAGGATACCAAAAGCAATAGCGCAAAATAACCTCCAATGAGCAACAACAACAGTGATGGTTTCATGGTTTGTACTTTTAATCAAATATAGTGAATGAACACTTTTGTTAAATGATGTATTTTTGCGCTCATGGATTTTTCGTCAAAATTATTGGAAAACGCCGTAGAGGCCGTAGCCCAATTACCTGGTATAGGAAAGAGAACAGCCCTCCGATTGGTATTACACCTGTTGCGTCGTCCCGAAAGCCAAACATTGCATTTATCTGAGACCCTGAAGCAACTGCGCA
>CAYZFD010000002.1:51356-70147 GCA_964477735.1 uncultured Flavobacteriaceae bacterium | reverse complement strand
CGTCGTCCCGAAAGCCAAACATTGCATTTATCTGAGACCCTGAAGCAACTGCGCACATCAATTCAATATTGTAAGAACTGTCATAATATTTCAGACCATGAGGTTTGTGAAATTTGTGCTTCGTCTAAAAGAGATGCTTCTTTGGTTTGTGTTGTTGAAGACATTAGGGATGTGATGGCCATTGAGGCTACAGGTCAATTTAGAGGACAATATCATGTTTTGGGCGGAAAAATTTCCCCAATAGATGGGATTGGCCCCCAACAGCTGAATATTGAGCAACTCGTGGAAAAAGTGAGCAGTGGCACAATTAATGAGCTGGTTTTTGCGTTAAGTTCTACGATGGAAGGCGACACAACAAATTTCTATATCTACAAACAAATCGCACCCTACAACATTCAGTGTTCAACCATTGCACGAGGCATCTCTGTTGGAGATGAGTTGGAATATGCCGATGAGGTGACTTTGGGCCGTAGCATACAAAATCGAATCCCTTTCGAAAACACACTCAAGCATTGAAAATCGAAAAGCCAATTCTCTCAGTAGTTGTGCTCAACTACAACGTTAAACATTTTTTGCAATTGTGTTTAGACAGTGTTCAGAAAGCACTGCAAGACATCCCTGCCGAAATTATTGTGGTTGACAATGCCTCAAGTGATCGCTCATTGGAGATGGTGCGTGAACATTTTCCCAAAATAAAATTAATTGTCAATAAAAACAACGAGGGTTTTTCCAAGGGCAATAACATAGGAATAGAACAGGCTAGCGGAACCTATTTGTGCATCCTAAATCCCGACACTGTAGTCTCAGAAAACACTTTTAAAGACCTAATCGATTTCCACAAAAAAACACCGCAATGCGGCATTGTAGGCCCCCGCCTAATTGATGGCTCTGCCAAGTTCTTATTGGAATCTAAGAGGGGTGTTCCAACGCCACTAGTCGCTTTTTCTAAAGTTTTTGGACTCTATAAGATTTCAAAAAAATCGTTTGGAAAATTTTATTCACTACACCTAAATGAGTTTGAAACAGGCCCTGCCCCCATTTTGGTGGGTGCCTTTATGTTTATGGAACGTGAGGTTTTTATCAAAGCCGGAAAGTTCGACGAACAGTTTTTCATGTATGGCGAAGACATGGATCTTTCTTATCGTGTTGAAAAACTTGGCTATACCAATTATTATTTCGGTAGCACCACTGCAGTGCATTTCAAGGGTGAGAGCACCCAGAAGGATAGCCGCTACCAACTCCGTTTTCAGCAAGCCCTTCAACTATTTTACGACAAACATTTCAGCCCTAATTTTTGGGTGCGCATTTTTGTAAATGCTGCTACAAGCTTGTTTAGTTTATTCAAAAAATATAAATCTTCTCGAGCCGACGCCAAACAGATCTCTCGTCCATCGAGCTATGTAATCATTTCTAAAAACAACACTTTGGTTGATAGATTTTCAAAGACCTTATACCACAGATTTTTTCATTTCGAATCTTTGATGAAATCCTATCAAGTTTCTACGTTACCCTACACAGAATATCTTCTAGACATGGATGCCATGACTTATGAAGAACTTATCGTGTTTATGAACCACGCTCCACACCAGGCTACATTTAAAATAAAACCACAAAATGCCAACTTCTTTGTGGGAAGTAACGACTCCAATTGTCGGGGTGAAATCCTTGTGATTGGGGAAACCTATGCAAAAAAGATAAAAAGCCAAGCTTAATTTGGTATTTTTGCAAAACAATTGCGACCAGTCATGGCCATATACAAACTCGTCTTACCGAAAATGGGTGAAAGCGTGGCAGAAGCCACCATCGTTTCTTGGATTAAATCTGTTGGAGATGCAGTAGTGCAAGATGAAGAAATCGTTGAAGTGGCCACCGACAAAGTCAACACCGAAGTGCCCAGTGAAGTTAGCGGCACGATCGTAAAAACTTTTTTTGAGGTTGATCAAGTGGCTCAAATCGGTGATGTTTTGGCACATATTGAAACCACAGATGAAGTGTCAGCACCCGAAATCGTTGTTGAGGCCGAGGAAATTCCCGATGCTGTGTTGGAAGATTTGGCTCAAGAAGTTGAAAAGGCCGAAAAAATCGCTCATGAAACGGTTGTCAAAACTTCCGAAAGGTTTTATTCACCTTTAGTAAAAAATATTGCACAAACCGAAGGAATTTCTGAAGTAGAACTGTTGAATATCGTAGGTTCAGGAAAGGATGGGAGGGTTACCAAAAATGATATTTTAGAGTATTTGGAAGGGAGGACTGCTCAAGCTTCTGCCTCTGTTTCACCGCCCCCCACAACACCCCAAGCGACACCAACATTTACGGCTAACACAGCACCCACCCAAGGAGAGGAGCGAATCGAAATGGGTCGCATGGAGCGGCTCATTGCCGATCACATGACCAACAGTTTGCATACTTCCGCCCACGTGCAATCCTTTATTGAGGTCGATGTTACAGATTTGTGGGAATGGCGCCTAAAAGTTAGAAAAGCATTTGAACAACAAGAAGGTGAGCGACTCACTTTCACACCTGTTTTTATGCAAATTGTGGCCAAGGTTTTAAGAGAATTTCCGGGTCTTAATATTTCTGTAGAAGGCCACACCATTATCAAGAAAAAAGCCATCAACTTAGGCATGGCTACCGCTTTGCCCGACGGCAATCTGATCGTACCTGTAATAAAAAACGCCGACCAATTGAGTTTGCTTGGCATGGTGAAAATCGTGAACGATTTGGCCAACCGAGCTCGTCACAACCAACTCAAACCCGATGAGGTGAAAGAGGGCACTTTTACAGTGACCAATGTGGGGGCTTTTGGCAGTCTCACAGGCACTCCAATCATCAACCAACCACAAGTGGGTATTTTGGCCATTGGTGCCATAAGAAAAGAGCCCGCCGTCATAGAAACCAATAAAGGCGATTTTATAGGAATCAGACATAAAATGATGCTCTCCCATAGTTATGATCACAGAGTTGTGAACGGCGCCCAAGGAGGGTTGTTTATTAAAAGAATAAAAGAAGAACTCGAAGCATGGGATCCCAAGCTCAAACTTTAAGCTTATAAACAACACCTAAATGAATTTAACACTTCACAAACCCATTTGTTTTTTTGACTTAGAAACCACAGGGGTAAACGTGGCTCATGACCGAATTGTAGAAATTTCCATCTTGAAAGTTTCTCCTAACAATGAAAAAACATCCAAAACCTGGTTGGTGAATCCTGAAATGCCCATTCCGGCAGAAGCCTCGGCTGTACATGGTATTACTGACGATAAAGTAGCAGAAGCCCCCACTTTTAAGCAGCTGGCATCAGAAATTTTTGAGTTTATGGGTCATGCAGATTTGGCGGGCTTTAATTCCGATAAGTTTGACATTCCCTTACTTGCCGAAGAATTTCTTAGGGCAGAAGTGGATTTTGATTTAAAAAACCGTAAAACGATTGATGTACAAACCATTTTTCATAAAATGGAACAACGCACCCTGTCAGCAGCCTACAAGTTCTATTGCGACAAAGCCCTAGACAATGCACACTCTGCCGCTGCCGACACCGAAGCCACTTTCGAAGTATTGCTTTCTCAGTTGGAGCGCTATGATGAACTGGAAAATTCAATAGACTTTTTAAGCGAATTTTCTACCCGAAGAAAAAGCGTGGATTTGGCAGGTTTCGTGGTGCTAAACAAAAGTGGAGAACCTTGTTTTAGTTTTGGAAAACACAAAGGACAAACGGTACGTCACATTCTTGAGCAAGAACCTGGCTATTTTGGGTGGTTGCTCAATGCTGATTTTCCACTTTACACCAAAAAAGTGCTCACCGCCATTCGGCTCGAAGCCTTGAATAACAAATTAGATTAATAAGTATGAAAATAATCTGCGTGGGCAGAAATTATGCCACCCATATTGCTGAACTTCAAAACGAACGACCTGCTTCTCCAGTGTTGTTCCTAAAACCAGATTCTGCCATCATTCTAAAAAACCAACCTTTTTTTATCCCTGACTTTTCTCAAAACATACACTTCGAGGTAGAGTTGCTTGTTAAAATAAACCGTATTGGCAAACACATTCAAGAAAAGTTTGCACACAAATATTACGATGAAATTGGATTGGGTATTGATTTTACAGCCCGCGACCTTCAAAATCAATTAAAAGAAAAAGGTTTACCATGGGAAAAAGCCAAAGCTTTTGACGGATCAGCACTTGTGGGCTCTTGGGCTTCAAAGAAAGATTTTCCTGACATTGAAAACATCAATTTTTCGATGACCAAAAATGAGAAAACAGTTCAGCAAGGAAATACCGCTCACATGCTATGGAAAGTTAATGCATTGATTGCGCATATTTCGCAATTTTTCACCCTCAAGATCGGGGATATTATCTTTACAGGAACACCTGCAGGAGTTGGGCAGGTCGTTGCCAACGATCACTTGGCGGGTTATATTGAGCAGCAAAAATTCTTCGAAATCACCGTTAAATAATGAAGGCAGACGTAATCACCATTGGTGATGAAATCCTGATTGGCCAAGTTGTCGATTCCAATTCAGCTGTTATCGCCAAAACCCTCAACAAGGTTGGGATCGAAATTAGAGAAATAAGATCGATTTCAGATTCATTAGAGGACATTATCAAGTCGCTTAAAACCTCCGAAAATGAGGTTCCTTTAGTGCTCATTACTGGTGGTCTTGGGCCAACCAAAGACGATGTGACTAAGTCTGCTTTTTGCCAGTTTTTTGATGATGAATTGGTCGTCAACCAAAAAGTGTTGAAACACATTGAAACCCTTTTCAAAACATACACCAAAACACCCATCAACGATCTCAACAGAGCCCAAGCTGCTTTGCCTTCAAAAGCCACAATAATTCCCAATAACTTTGGGACTGCCACTGGATTGTGGATGGAAAAAAACCACACTGTTTTTGTGGCCATGCCCGGGGTGCCTTTTGAGATGAAGGCTATGCTAGAGGGAGCGCTGTTGCCCAAGCTAGTGACGCATTTTCGCCGTCCATCAATTGTTCATAAAACACTATTAACTTATGGTTTGGGCGAAAGCATTATTGCAGAAAAAATTGCAGACTGGGAAGCCTCACTTCCACCACACATCAGGCTGGCCTATTTGCCTAATTTTGGTCGGGTGCGATTGCGGCTGTCTGCCAAGGGAACTGATGAAGCTGCTTTGCAAAACGAAATAGATGTGTTGTTCGATGCGCTTTATCCTCTTATTGGCGATCACATTACCGGTTTTGAATCTGAAGAACCCATTGAGCAACACATTGGAAACGCCTTGGTGCATAAGGGTTGGATGCTTGCCATTGCCGAAAGCTGCACTGGTGGTAACTTGGCTTCGTTGTTTACACAGCATGCGGGTGCCTCAGCGTATTTTAAAGGGTCAGTGGTGGCTTATGCCACCGAACTAAAAACACGTCTTTTGGGTGTTGCAAAAGAGGTTATTTCGGAACACTCTGTAGTGAGTGAACCTGTTGCCCTTGCTATGGCAAAAGGGGTGTTGCGCCAAACGGGCGCAGATGTTGCTGTGGCTACTACTGGGAATTTTGGTCCCACCAAAGGCGACGCCCATGCTGAAATTGGTACGGTGGTCATTGCCATAATCACTCCTGAGATTGAAAGGGTAGAAACCTTTTGCTTTGGAAAACACCGCGAACGGAATCTGCGAAAGACACTAAACAAAGCTTTGGAGTTATTGTTTAAAGAAGTGATGGTTTAATTCATTTGCTTGAGTTGCTTTTTAATTTCAATAACGGTTTCTTTATTATCTATACCCAAGCCTTCTTTTTGATGAACCAGTTCTCCTTGTGGATTAAACACACTGATGATGTTGGAATGGCTAAAATCTAAGGGAGTAATTTTTTTGTACTTCACGGCTAGTACAGCAGCAAAAGTTCTTGTGTCAGCTTCTGAACCTCTTAGGAACAACCACGGGTGTTGATCCATTTCGTTTTCTTTGGCAAAAGCATTGAGATGCTCGGACGTGTCAGTGACAGGGTCAATGCTGACCAAAATCATTTGGAGATTTTTTTGGTCTTTAGGTTCAAGTTGGGCGAGAATGTTTTGCATATCGGCAATCAACCGCGGACAAGCGGCTTTGCAGGTGGTGTAAATCATTACAACCACCAAAACTTTTCCCTTCAAATCAACTAAAGAAATATCTTCCTTATTGTGACTAGTCCATTTGCCGGGTAGGTGATAAATAGACATTTCAGGTAGTGATACTTCTTGTTTTGATTCCTTTGATTTTGTTTGTTGTTGGCAACCGAAAATCGTAAAAAAAACAAGTATTAAAATTCCTTTCTTCATTTTAATTCATTAAAATATTAAAGGGTCTGCGGCACAACGAAAGCCTAAATTTTTGATGCAAAAGTCGGCTTCCACACTTCCGCGAAATGCATAACGCATAAACGCAGCATAGTTCATCAAATCGGCTGCACCAATGGAGGCACTACCACAAAATAAATTTCGATCGGTGGCTCCGTCTTTTCTTGATTCTCCCGAAATGAGGATGGAATTAAAATCTAAGGTCCATTCCCAAATGAGTCCGTGCATATCATAGACACCCCAAGCATTTTGAAAGGTGCTTTTTACGGTTTTAAGATGTTCCTTTTCCGGGCGTTCATACCAATCTAAAATGTATTGATTGAAAGAAGGTAAACTTCGGGCATCTCTTCTATTTTCGTTGGCCAGCGCCACATATTCCCATTCGTCTATGGTGGGCAAACGCTTGCCTTTGCATTGACAGTAGGCATTGGCTGCAAACCAAGATACGTAAGTAACGGGTGCATTAGGGTGTTGATTATTCTTATTGGACAAATAACTTGATTCAGCAAAAAGTTGCTTTATGTTTTCTTTGTTCCATTGTGGGTTTTTCTCCAAAAATTCAGCATATTGAGCCACGGTTACGGCGGTTTTGTCTAAATAAAAAGAACCTAACTCTATAAATTCTTGAGTAGTTTGATAGAGGGGTGCATAACGCCCCCCTTCAATAAATGCCATCCCTTCCTTGTGGCTTGTTTGGCTATATCCGAAAAGCCCAAACAATAGAATAACAACACCATTAACATGTGGTAAAGGAAAGGATGACATCTTATAATTACTTTCGAGCTGCCTTTACCTGCGCTTCAGAAACAACCGTTTTGTTATTTCCCCAAGAATGATAAACATAGGTCAGAATATCTGCCACTTCTTCATCGCTCAAGGTTTGCGCCGGCATGATGCTATTATAGACTTCTCCATTGACTGTAATTTCACCTGAAAGTCCTTTTATAACACTACTGATGGCACGTTTTACATCAGCGTTTAGATAATCAGATTTAGCCAAGGGTGGAAAAGCACCGGCAATGCCTTGTCCTTCAGCTTGATGACAAGCAAAACAGGTTTCCATATATTTTTGTTTACCGTGCTCTAACTGTTCGGCTAGGGTTTTGGCTTTTTTGCTCATGGCCTGTGTATCTGCTGTGGTTTCAGGCATGGTTTGCACAGCACCTCCTTCGGGGAGATAAACACCCTCTTGAATTTTTCCGGAATAAATGCGTTTGTCTTCCTCTCCCGAAACCTTAAGCATGCCCAAGGCTCCTTTGTTAAAAGCTCTGAAAATGGAGTGATCAACTAAAATAAAGGTACCGGGCACATCCACTTTAAACTCTACAATGTCGGAACCTCCGGCAGGAACTAGCGTGGTTTGCACGTTTTCGTTAATCAAATCGCCTCCTTCAATATTGACACGGTCAAAAATTTCTCCAATCACATGGAAAGAAGATACGAGGTTAGGCCCGCCATTACCCACATAAATTCGAACGGTTTCGCCCACATTGGCAGTCAGGGCATTGTCTCCCGTTAGAGCACCCACCTTGCCATTAAAGACTACGTAGTCTGCATCTTCATCAATGGTTTTTTGCATATTAAAGGGTTGGTTGCCTCTATCACCGTATTCTCCTTTGGTATAAAAATCACCTTGTACCACATAATATTCTCGGTCAACGGGTGGCAATCCTCCAGCGGGTTCTACCAAAATGAGGCCATACATACCATTGGCTACATGCATTCCTACAGGGGCAGTGGCACAGTGATAGACATAAAGCCCTTCATTTAAGGTTTTAAACGAAAATTTCACTTCGTGTCCGGGAGCCACAAAAGAAGAGGTGGCACCACCACCGGGGCCTGTTACGGCGTGCAGATCAATGTTGTGTGGAAGTTTGTTATCGGGGTGATTTTTAAGTGTAAATTCTACTTCATCACCAATACGTGTCCGAATAAATTGACCGGGCACAGAACCTCCAAATGTCCAGTAGGTGTAGGTAACACCATCCATCATTTCGGACTCTTTTTCTACTACTTCCATGCTTAATTTGACAATTTTTGCCGACCGATCGCCCACAGGAGGAGGCACTTGTGGTGGGTGGGTGAGTTCGGCCATGATGGTGCCTTTTACGGCCATAGACGGCGCTTTAGGTTCGGAAGATTTTTTTTCCGAATTGTTGCAGCTTACAAGGGCTAGTGCCAAGAGCGTACAAAACAGAGATTGAAACAGCTTTTTTTTCATTGTTTTGGATTTAAGGATTGTGAACAAAAAGTTTAGGTTTTACCGTGAGCATCATCCAAAACCAGTTGTTGGTTTCGTTAGATGTTGTTTGTTTATAGGTCTTAAGTGTTTTTGTAGGGAAAAAGTGGGAATAACCCACGGCCAGCCCTACATTTGGTGAAATGGAGCGACTGTAAACCGCATCCCATTCCATACCAAAATTTTTGTTGGATGCTCCGGCTATTTTTCCTGCGGCGGTAAAGTGATGCAGGTCAAAGCGATAGGTGGCTTTTGATTTTGACTTGATGTTGAGTGATAGATATAGGTCAGATAAACCTACGGCATTGAGATGATTGCCCACATAGAAATAATCCATCAACCCATTGAATTTATGGTTGGTGCCATAAAAAGGTGTAAAGGCTTTGTTTTTTCCATTTTTTGGGGTGCCATTATCATTTCCACTGATGTATTCATAACCCAAAAGTGTGCTGAAATGGGGTTCCCATTGGTATTTTAATTCAAGCCCTAAAAGAGCTGCATTCAATTGATTGTTGACCCCATCTTTTCCAAATTGGTAATAACCTTCTCCAAAAAGACTCAGTTTGTTCTGGCGAAAAGTGCCATTGATTCCGGCGGTTTGACTGTATAAAATTTGATTTTTAGTTGTAGTTCCGGTGCCCAAATATTGGAGCCCATTGTTTAATAATAAGCCACTCCAAGAAAAGTTTTTACCGTCTTTATGATACCATAAAAATTGCAGGGCTTTATAGTTTCCTATAGTGGCGTAAATGTTGCCCACCACATTTTCTTTATCTTGATTGTAGGCAAAGCCCAAATGCAATTGATGGTTTGGACTGATCCAACGAAATAGGGCTACATCATGACTACGGGCTTGTTGTGCCCAGCCCACATTGCCTAAAATGCGACTGTCATCATAAACCAGTTCTTGACGCCCCAGACGGATGCTACCGGTGGGTGATAGTTTTAGTTCTGCCCAAGCTTGATGCAAAGCATTGCCATTTTTATCGGCTAGGTTGAGCTGAGGTACATCGCCCCAAACCCGTATGTTTTGAAGGCTTAAAAAAATTGTTAAAGCTTCGGTTTTGTGTGTTGCATTGAGGCGGGTACGTTGCGAAATGAAAGTGGCGGGGGTGTCGTTGGCATTGTAGATTGTTTTAAAACCATGTCGATATTCCAACCGAGGACGTAGTTCTGCCTCTAGCGTAAATTGTGCCCTTGTGGTTGAGAGAAATAAACAGGATAAACATATAAGCGTAGCTTTCATAAGAAAGATTTAGGGAGCCAAATTATACCTCAAAAATTAAAAATAAAATGATTTAAATCAGGTTTATTAATAATTATTCAAAACGGTTTTTTATCTCTATGAAGCTAAAAAAGAGCCTTAGTTATTTTTTTGATTGACATTATTAGGCTCCTTATTTTCATTTGTTTATTATAAACATTCGCAATCATTTCCTTATTTTAAAAATAATTTTGGAAAGCATAGAGAAAGAAATTTACAGAAGGCGGTGAACAAAAGCTTGGAGCTCTTATACAAAGCATTAAAAAACCCGTAAAATAAGTTTGTATAAACGTGTAAAATGTTGTTAATTTGCCACCTGTTTAAAAAATCGAACGATGTCTAAAGTTTGTGAACTGACTGGAAAGAAGGGCATGGTGGGGAATAATGTTTCTCACGCTATGAACAAAACCAAGCGACGTTTTGAGGCCAACCTCATCAAAAAACGCTTTTATATTCCCGAAGAAGATCGGTGGATTCAATTAAAACTTTCGACTTCTGCATTGAAGACCATCAATAAAAATGGTATTTCAGCAGTGTTGAAAGAAGCACGCTCACAAGGTTTGATCAAATAATTTACTCATGGCTAAGAAAGGAAATAGAGTACAAGTGATACTTGAATGCACTGAGCACAAAGAATCTGGAATGCCAGGAACTTCGCGCTATGTGACTACAAAAAACAAAAAGAATACGCCTGATCGTATGGAGTTGAAAAAATTCAACCCTATCCTCAAGCGCATGACTGTTCATAAAGAAATTAAATAATTTTGTCATGGCAAAGAAAACCGTTGCAACCCTACAAACATCTTCTAAAAGATTAACCAAAGCCATCAAAATGGTGCGTAGTTCAAAATCTGGCGCCTACACTTTTGTAGAGTCTGTTATGGCCCCTGAAATGGTGGATGAATGGTTAAACAAAAAGTAATTTGTTTAAAACAAAACTACAGCCGCTTTTAGCGGCTTTTTTTATGGTCATAAGAATTGTTGGCTTTCCTATCTTTGCGAATGAATATGGGTTTTTTTAAAAAAATATTTTCTTCAGATAAAAAAGAAACGTTAGACAAAGGTCTAGCAATGTCTAACCAATCTTTTCTTCACAAACTGACCAGAGCAGTTGCTGGCAAATCCAAGGTTGACGAGGATGTGCTCGATGAACTCGAAGAGGTGCTTATCAGTTCGGATGTTGGCGTGGCTACTACGCTAAAGATCATCGATCGTGTTCAGGAAAGGGTAGCCAAAACGCCCTATTTTGGAACAGAAGAACTGCAAGCTCTGTTAAGAGACGAAATGTCACTAGTGCTTTCTAAAGATCAAAACGAAGATGTTTTTGATCGCGCAACCAAACCCTATGTGATTCTTGTGGTGGGCGTGAATGGTGTTGGCAAAACCACCACCATTGGAAAGCTAGCCCATCGTTTCAAAAAAGGCGGTCTATCTGTGATGATTGGTGCAGCCGATACTTTTAGGGCTGCTGCCATAGATCAACTCCAAATTTGGTCAGAAAGGGTAGGCGTGCCGCTCATCAAACAGCAGATGGGGAGTGACCCTGCTTCTGTTGCTTTCGACACCCTTCAGGCGGCCGTGAAACAAAACGTGGATGTGGTGCTTATTGACACTGCTGGTCGGTTGCACAATAAGGTAAATTTGATGAATGAACTTTCAAAAGTGAAAAGGGTGATGCAAAAAGTTTTGCCAGAAGCACCCCACGAAATTCTTCTGGTTTTAGATGGTTCAACAGGCCAAAATGCTTTCGAACAAGCCAAGCAATTTACGGCCGCTACAGACGTGAATGCCTTAGCCATTACTAAATTAGACGGCACAGCCAAAGGCGGTGTGGTGATGGGGATATCTGATCAATTCCAAATCCCGGTTAAATATATTGGAGTGGGTGAGGGGATTGAAGATTTACAACATTTTGACCCTAAGTCCTTTGTAGATTCTTTTTTTAAATAAATAAGGGTTTTTATGCGAACAAAGTCTTCCGAAAAAAACACCATCAATGTGGTAACGCTTGGCTGCTCTAAGAATGTATATGATTCCGAAGTTTTAATGGGTCAGCTAAAAGCCAATAATAAAAAGGTGGTGCATGAAAAAGAGGGCAACATTGTGGTGATTAACACTTGTGGTTTTATCGACAATGCCAAAGAAGAATCTGTGAACACCATTCTGGAATTTGTTCAAAAAAAGGAAGCAGGTTTGGTTGACAAAGTTTTCGTAACAGGTTGTCTTAGTGAGCGTTATAAGGATGATCTTGTTGAGGAAATTCCTGACGTCGACGCCTATTTTGGCACCACGGACTTGCCTTTATTGTTAAAATCGCTCGGCGCAGATTACAAACATGAATTGTTGGGTGAACGCATCACCACCACCCCAAAAAATTATGCCTACCTCAAAATTTCTGAGGGTTGCGATCGTCCTTGTTCATTTTGTGCAATTCCACTGATGCGTGGTAAACATCGTTCCACTACAATAGAACAACTCGTTAAGGAAGCCTCTGTGTTGGCTAAAAACGGCGTGCAGGAGCTCATACTCATTGCGCAAGATCTTACCTACTATGGATTGGATTTATATAAAAAAAGAGCACTTGCAGAATTATTGGAAGCCTTAGTCCTCGTTGATGGTATAGAGTGGATTAGACTTCATTATGCTTTCCCAACAGGATTTCCAATGGATGTATTGGAGGTTATGAAGAAATCTTCCAAAATATGTAATTATTTAGACATTCCTTTGCAACATGTTTCTGACAACATTCTGAAGTCTATGAGGCGAGGCACTACCATGGCCAAAACCACTTCATTGATTGAGCAATTTAGAAATGAAATTCCCAACATCACTTTGCGCACTACCCTGATTGTGGGCTATCCCGGAGAAACAGAAGAGGACTTTCTGCTCTTGAAAAACTGGGTGAAAACCATGCGTTTTGATCGCTTAGGATGTTTCACTTACAGCCATGAGGAAAACACCCACGCCTATAACCTTCAAGATGACGTCCCTGAAGAAGTTAAACAACAAAGGTTGGGTGAGATCATGGAGTTGCAAGCCCAAATTTCTTGGGAGTTAAATCAGGCAAAGGTGGGACAGATATTTCGCTGCATGATCGATAGAAAAGAAGGGCATTTTTTTGTGGGTCGCACAGCATCTGATTCTCCTGATGTTGACAATGAAGTGAAAGTAGATGCCAGAAATCATTACCTAAAAATCGGAGCGTTTACAAACCTAAAAGTCATTGAGGCCCATGATTTCGATTTGATTGCTATTCCAGTGGCTTAAACATATTTAATATCTTTACTAAAAAAAGTATGCAACCCATTCACATTCCGTTGGCCAAAACCCACCGCTTTCCGGAATTGATGTTGCGCTATGTGAATCAAGATCCGATCTTGAAAACGTTCTACAATCGCTATCCAAATGATGATAATGTAGCGCTTCAAGCTCATGAAAAGCTTATACATTATTCAAATAAATCCCGAGAGGTTTTGGTCAATAGTCTTGCTAAACAATACGGAAACCTTGAGTTGTCGTCAGCGTTAAAGACTAACCTAAAAAAACTTTCAGATCCCAAAACAGTTACTGTAACAACGGGTCATCAATTGAATCTGTTTTCTGGCCCACTCTATGTATTCTATAAAATCATCGACACGCTGAAACTGTGTGAACGCTGGCAAAAAAAACATCCAGATTATTTTTTTGTGCCTGTGTTTTGGATGGCCTCTGAAGATCATGATTTTGAAGAAATTAATCATTTTTATTTTGAAGGTAAAAAGGTGCAGTGGTCTCAAACTTTTGGTGGGCCAGTGGGGCGCATGAAAACCCATGGGCTCGATGCAGTATTAGATTCTTTTAGCCAGGCTATAGGCCAAAGCATACATGCTGATAAACTTTATACATTGTTTGACGAATGTTATAACAATGGTCACTCACTCGCACAGGCCACCAGATTGTTGATTCATAAGATGTTTGGGGTATATGGTTTGGTGATAATAGATGGTGACGATGTTTCATTGAAATCGCTTTTTAGTCCAATCGTGAAAAAGGAGTTGGTCTCAAAAACCACCGAAAGTGCGGTCTTGAAAACCAACAACAAACTCATAAACGCACTAGGCGAGAACGTAACCCTTCAGGTACATCCTCGACCTCTCAATTTGTTTTATATCACTGATAAAATAAGAAAAAGAATTGTTCATCAAGATGATCGTTATCAGGTTTTAGATACTGACATTTCTTTTTCTAAAAACGAGATCTTAAACCAAGTGGAGCAACACCCTGAACGTTTTTCACCCAATGCCCTCATGCGCCCTTTGTATCAAGAAACGGTACTACCTAATATAGCTTATGTGGGTGGAGCAGGTGAGCTGGCCTATTGGTTGCAACTCAAACAGTGTTTTTCGGATTTTGATCAACCTTTTCCTATGCTTGTCTTGCGAAGTGCAGTCTTATTAACCACGGTGAAACAACTCGAGAAATGCGAAAGGCTTTCCCTTCCCATCGAAGATTTGTTTTTAGAGCGCACCCAATTCATCAACAAAAGGGTTCGCCAAATTAGCAATATTGATATAGATTTTTCCTCTCAAAAGCAGCATCTTAAACAGCAGTTTATAGCTCTGTATGCTCTCGCATCAAAAACCGACATTACTTTTTTGAACGCTGTCAAAGCTCAGGAAATCAAACAGTTAAAAGGGTTGGAAGCCCTAGAAAAGCGTCTTTTGAAAGCTCAAAAACGAAAATTGAGAGATGAAATTATTAGAGCAACAGACTTGCAACAAGCATTATTTCCTCACGGAAAACTCCAAGAAAGGCAAGAGAATTTTTCACAATTTTATTTAGAAAAAGGCGAAGATTTCATTCCTTATTTAATCCAAAAACTCGAACCACTTCGTTTCGACTGGACTGTTTTGCCTATATCTTAAGGTGTCAAAAACCTGTTTAAAAAAATATTTAGATTCGTGTTTTCAAATGAAATGTGAACCCTATTTTTGTGTATGCAAGACAAGGTACTCATTTTAGACTTCGGCTCTCAGTACACACAGCTGATTGCCCGAAGGGTTCGCGAACTCTTTATTTATTGCGAAATTCATCCCTACAACCATTTGCCTAAGGATCTTGAAAGTTTTAAGGCCGTAATTCTTTCAGGCTCGCCCTTTTCAGTTCGATCCGAGGAAGCGCCCCAACCCGATTTGAGTCAAATTCGTGGAAAGAAACCGCTGCTTGGGGTTTGTTATGGCGCACAATTCTTGGCTCACTTCGGAGGTGGAGCCGTAGCGCCGTCAAATACACGAGAGTTTGGTCGTGCACATCTCACCTACATCAAGAATGATCCTTTTTTCGATCAAATCCTTGAAGGTAGTCAAGTGTGGATGAGTCATAGTGACACCATTCAGCAGTTGCCAACCAAAGCCACTCACCTTGCTAGCACCGATGATGTTAAAAATGCTGCCTATAAAATTGAAGGAGAAACGACCTATGCCATTCAGTTTCATCCTGAAGTCTATCACAGTGTAGATGGAAAGAAGATGCTCGAAAATTTCTTGGTTAGGATTGCCGGAGTGACCCAAAATTGGACACCCGATTCTTTTGTTGAACAAACGGTTGGTGATTTAAAAAATCAGTTAGGAGACGGCAAGGTTGTTTTAGGCCTTTCTGGAGGAGTGGATTCCACAGTAGCTGCAGTTTTGTTACACAAGGCCATTGGCAGCAACTTGCATTGCATTTTTGTGAACAATGGATTATTGAGAAAAAATGAATTTCAGAGTGTTTTAGAACAATATAAAGGAATGGGGTTGAACGTGAAGGGCGTGGATGCCTCGGCACGTTTTTTGGATGCCCTTAGCGGAATTGATGATCCTGAAATGAAACGCAAAACTATTGGACGAGTTTTTATTGAAGTCTTTGATGACGAAGCTCATCTCATTGAGGGAGCAAGTTGGTTGGGCCAAGGCACCATATACCCCGACGTCATCGAGTCGATCTCTGTTAAAGGACCATCGGCCACCATCAAATCTCATCACAACGTAGGAGGTTTGCCCGATTTCATGAAGCTCAAAGTTGTTGAACCTTTAAGAATGCTTTTTAAAGATGAAGTGCGAAGGGTTGGTGCCAGTATGGGCATTGATCCCGAACTGCTTGGAAGGCATCCCTTTCCTGGTCCGGGATTGGCCATCAGAATTTTGGGTGATATCACTGCAGAAAAAGTGCGTATCTTGCAGGAAGTTGATGCCTTATTTATTGATGCTTTGAAAAAAGAAAAACTTTATGATTCAGTTTGGCAAGCAGGAGCTATACTACTCCCTGTAAACAGTGTGGGTGTTATGGGCGACGAGCGAACCTATGAGAAATGTGTGGCCCTTCGTGCTGTGGAATCAACTGATGGGATGACCGCAGATTGGGTCCATTTGCCTTATAAATTTTTGCAAAACATTTCTAATCAAATTATCAACAGAGTAAAAGGGGTGAACCGAGTGGTTTATGACATTAGCTCAAAACCACCAGCCACTATTGAATGGGAGTAGGATGAAAAAACGATTTGTTGTTTTTGTGATATTTTTTTGCTGCTTAGCATTTGTTCAAGCACAAGAAACCACTGATGTACAGACAGAACAACAAACAGAAGTTTCGAGCTTTGTCATACATAAGGTTAGGAAAAAAGAAACGCTATACACCATTTCTAAGCGATATGACATCACGATCGAGCAAATTAAAGCCTACAACCCGATTTTAAATGATAAGGTTTTGCAAAAGCGGATGAAACTTAGAATTCCGCGCTTTCGCACCGTTCATGTGGTGATAGCACCACCACCGATCTCTGAGTTCGAATATTATAAGGTTAAACCCAAAGACAACTTGTGGAGAATTGCCTATTCCTATGGCATTTCTTTAGATTCTTTAAAAACCTTAAATCCCTCAATAGGTCCCGTCTTGTCGGTAGGGGATAGTCTTAAAATTCCAAAATCATCATTTAAAAACCCTAAAACAATAGCAGAGGATTATTACTATTACACTGTAAAACCAAAAGAGGGTTTTTTTAGACTTAAGCAAAAGTTAGGTGTTTTGCAATCTACTTTGGAGGAACTAAATCCTGGTTTAAAAGAAAACGGGTTGAAATCGGGTCAAATTCTAAAGGTTCCAAAAAAACTATTAAGCACCTTGGTGGTCAAAGATGCTTTGCTGATCGAAAAAACACAGCTTTCTGATAGCATCTTGAAAAATAAAGATATTAGGATGGTTTTGATGGCCCCTTTTTTACTAAACAGCTTGCCACTCGATTCCATTGAGGCTACGCGTAAGGTGCTCAATCAAAGAAACTTGCACACACTTTCGTTGGATTTTTACACAGGTGTTCATGTGGCGCTTAACCAATTGAAAGATTATGATCTAAACCTTCGTCTTGAGGTTTTAGATACTGAAAACAAACTAGAAAGAATCCAAGATTTATCGAAGCGCCACGAAGTTCAAGAAGCCGATTTAATTATGGGTCCATTTGTGCCAAAATTGTTTTCTGCCATGACAGAAAACTTTAAAAACACCTCAAAAATTCTGATATCTCCCTTGTCAAACCTAGAGGTAAGTCCAGCTTCAAATGTGTTGCAGTCTGTGCCCACCAAAGAAGTTTTGCAACATGCTTCAATCCAATATTTTAAGTCTAAACTGCTCACAGATTCATTAACCGTTCCTGTCATTATTGCTGATCGGGCCAATGTTGCTGTAAAGCAAAAGTTACTAAAATTGTATCCACAAGCCCAAACCATCGATTTGGAGGAAAATTTCATCAAACCCGATGCGCTTGCTGAAGTGATGAAAAGAGATCATCAAAATTGGGTTTTTTTAGAAACGCAAAATCCTACGCTCATACATTCCATTCCTGGGATGCTTAATGCCATGATAAGTGATACGCTGAGCATTCGAATGTTTACAACTTTTCATACCAGTGAGTATGAAAACGAAAATGTATCCCGAGAACATCTTGGCGCATTGGCCTTCACCTATGCCACCGATCGCGTTGAAAGTCCACATCCAGATTATCTAAGTTTCGAATCAAGATACAAATCACTTTTTGGAATTGCCCCAAATGCATACGCTGTTAGAGGCTTCGATTTAACGATGGATGCTGTTTTGCGTTGGGCACTAAGATCTGATCCTGAGCAAATGGCAAGACTGGGTCAAACCGAATATTTGCAACACAAATTCTATTATCGTCCTCACCCAGTAGCAGGCTTTCAAAACACCAGCGTTTATTTGGTACGGCATCATGGGTTGGATATTGAAGTGTTAAGCCAAAATCCAACCACAGAAAACCCAGATGATTTTTAGGATTTTTAGCCCTAGAGTCTCATTTCTTTTCGTACTTTTGAGCACTGAAACACACCAATAAGCGTGCTTTCATGACGAATACCAAATATATTTTTGTTACTGGCGGCGTTACCTCCTCATTAGGAAAGGGAATCATCTCCGCCTCCCTAGCCAAATTGCTTCAAGCCCGAGGATTTAAAACCACCATTCAAAAGTTTGACCCCTACATCAATGTTGATCCTGGAACCTTGAACCCCTATGAACATGGTGAATGTTATGTCACTGATGACGGCGCAGAAACCGATCTCGATCTAGGTCATTATGAACGCTTTTTGAACGTTTCTACTTCTCAAGCCAACAATGTAACCACTGGTCGCATCTATCAAAGTGTAATTGAAAAAGAAAGACGTGGTGAGTTTTTAGGTAAAACGGTACAAGTGATCCCCCACATTACCAATGAAATCAAAGAAAGAATGCAGTTGCTTGGTCAGTCGGGAGAATATGACATTGTAATTACAGAAATTGGAGGTACAGTTGGTGATATAGAATCCTTGCCCTACATTGAAGCTGTGCGTCAGCTTCGCTGGGAGCTGGGTGATTTCAATGGAATTGTAATTCATCTAACCTTGGTGCCTTTTCTATCGGCAGCAGGAGAACTTAAAACCAAACCCACCCAACACTCCATCAAAACCCTAATGG
>CAYZFD010000002.1:43066-51256 GCA_964477735.1 uncultured Flavobacteriaceae bacterium | reverse complement strand
GCAGCAGGAGAACTTAAAACCAAACCCACCCAACACTCCATCAAAACCCTAATGGAAAGCGGAATTAATGCCGATGTGTTGGTTTGCCGAACCGAACATGAATTGGGGGATGAAATCAAAGAAAAACTTGCTTTGTTTTGCAATGTAAAGCGCGAAGCCGTGATTCAATCTATCGATGCCAAAACCATCTACGAAGTCCCGTTGTTGATGGAAGAAGAAGGATTAGATCAGGTTGTGCTCAAGAAATTAAACCTTCACAACGAAGTTACCCCTGATTTAAGGGCATGGAAAGATTTTTTAAATAGACTAAAAAACCCTCTAAATACCGTTCACATTGGCCTGATTGGCAAATATGTCGAACTCCAAGATTCCTACAAATCCATCTTGGAAGCTTTTATTCATGCTGGTGCTGCCAATGAAACCAAGGTAGAGGTACATTCCATCCATTCTGAGCATATTGAATCTGAAAAAGTTTCTCATTTACTGAAAAATTTAGATGGCGTTTTGGTGGCCCCAGGATTTGGAGGTCGAGGAATTGAAGGAAAAATTAGTGCCATTCAATGGGCCAGAGAAAACAATATTCCATTTTTAGGAATTTGCTTGGGGATGCAAATGGCGGTTATTGAATTTGCTCGAAATGTGCTAGGTCTGAAAGGAGCCAATTCCATTGAAATGGATGAACATACTGCTCATCCTGTGATTTCATTAATGGAGGATCAAAAAAATATTGTAAACAAAGGGGGCACTATGCGTTTAGGGAGTTGGGCCTGCAAAGTGGAATCAAACACCATTCTCAGCCGTGTCTATAGTCAAACCCTCATCAAAGAACGCCACAGACACCGGTATGAATTTAACGATCACTACCGGAAGGCCCTTACCGATGCCGGAATGGTTATTTCTGGAACGAACCCCGATACCGGCTTGGTGGAAGCCATCGAACTGAAAAATCACCCCTGGTTTGTGGGGGTGCAATACCACCCAGAATACAAAAGCACCGTGGCCTCACCACATCCACTATTTGTGTCGTTCGTGGCGGCCTGCTTAAAGAATAAGAAATCAACGTTAGAAGCTTAAAAAAATAGAATGGAAGAGAGGAAGATCGATCCCTATCAAATCATTGGTTTTGTCCTAATTGCGGGAATTTTTACTTGGATGCTCTATGTTCAGCCACCTGTGGAGCAATCCCCTAAACCCGAAAACCAAACTGTAACTGAGCAACTTGAAATCCCCACACAAAGCCCAACTGCTGTTGAAAACGGTGATGAGATTACCCAAGAAAATGCTCTCTATGATGGTGATATTGAATTAGAAAATGACCTCATTTATATTGCTTTCAACGCCCAAGGGGGATTTCTAAAAGAGGTAAGGCTAAAAACTTTTCAAGACTATAAATCTCACCCCATTTATATTGTGAAAGATGCCAATAGTCAGTTGAATTTCCAGTTAGAAACAACTGCTGGAATGCCTTTGAATACACGTCAGCTGGCTTTTGCACCAATTTTTTCTAATGACGAAAAAAGCAGTATCGTCACCCTTGTCGCCAACCTTCCAGACAATAAGCAAATTCATTTTAAATACACACTTCCTAATGATAGCTATTTGCTTGATTTTGAAGTAGATGTTGATAAAAGCTCTCGATATAGAGACACCAAGCTTTCGCTAGAGCTCAAGGGTTTAAGACAAGCAAAAAGTGTAGAGTATGAAAACCGATACACTGAACTGAAATACCGCTATGAAGACGACAAAGTGGGAAGTTTATCTGCGATGGGGAGTGATGATGATCAAGAATCCAAAGTGAAGTGGGTGGCCTTCAATCAGCACTTTTTTAGCATGATTTTAATTCCTTCATCACCCTTCGAAAAAATTTCGATGAACTCGGAAAATTTAGTGGAAGAAGAAAGTGAAGCGACCCTCTTTACCAAGAATTTTCTTGCCGAAGCAGACATCGCGAATGATTTTAGGAATGGTCATTTCCAAGCCCAATGGTATATAGGTCCTTCAGATTATGAGGTGTTAAAAAAATATCCCCACGAGTTGTCTGATGTGATTTCGTTTGGTTGGGGCATTTTTGGATGGATCAATCGCTACTTGTTTTTCCCGCTTTTCGGATTCCTAAGCAGCTTTCTACCCTATGGAATTGCCATCATCGTGATGACCATTATTGTACGGTTTTTGATGTCGCCTATAACCTACAAGACCTATTTGTCTCAAGCGAAAATGAAAGTCTTACGTCCCGAAATCACTGAAATCAACGACAAATTTAAAAGCGATGCTGTGAAGCGTCAGCAAGAAACCATGAAGCTTTACGGAAAAGCTGGTGTGAGCCCCATGGCTGGTTGTGTGCCAGCGCTCCTTCAAATGCCTGTTTTCTTGGCCTTGTTCTATTTTTTTCCCGTAGCTTTTCAGTTAAGAAACAAATCATTTTTGTGGGCCGAAGACCTATCGTCCTATGATGCCGTGGCTCAACTGCCCTTTAACATACCTTTTTATGGTGACCATGTGAGCTTGTTTCCTATATTGGCCTCCATCGCAATTTTCTTTTATACAACAATGACCACTGGTCAGCAAATGCAAGCGCCACAACCAGGAATGCCCAATATGAAATTCATCATGTATCTTATGCCCCTCATGATGTTGTTCTTTTTTAACAATTATGCTTCGGGTCTAAGTTTATATTATTTTGTTTCAAACCTCATCACCATCATCATCATGCTGGTGATCAAGAACTTTATTATTGATGAGGAAAAAATCCATCTTCAGATTCAAGAAAATAAAAAGAAGCCTCGAAAACAAAACCGTTTTCAGCGTAAAATGCAAGAGATGATGGAAGAGGCCGAAAAGCAACAAAAAGCGAGAGGCCGAAAATAGGTATCTTTGCCCTGTCATGAAAACCTCATCAAAACGTGTAGTCGTCGGATTGTCTGGCGGCGTTGATTCAAGCGTAGCGGCTTACATGCTCAAAAAACAAGGGTATGAAGTCATAGGGCTTTTTATGAAAAACTGGCACGATGATTCCGTTACTATTTCAGATGAATGTCCTTGGTTAGAAGATAGTAATGACGCCTTGCTCGTTGCCCAAAAACTAAACATTCCTTTTCAAACTGTGGATTTGAGTGAAGCCTACAAAACCCGTATCATAGACTATATGTTTCGTGAATATGAACAAGGTCGAACACCCAACCCTGATGTTTTGTGTAACCGAGAGATTAAGTTTGATGTTTTTTTAAAACTAGCACTAGATTTGGGCGCTGATTTTGTGGCTACAGGACATTATTGTCAAAAAGGCTGGGATGACAAAGCCCAAATGTTTCAGTTGCTTGCTGGTGCAGACCAAAGCAAAGATCAATCCTATTTTTTATGTCAATTATCACAACAGCAATTGGCAAAAACACTTTTTCCTATTGGGCATTTGCAGAAAACTGAAGTGCGTCAAATGGCATTAGAATTAGAACTTGTAACAGCTGATAAAAAAGATTCTCAAGGATTGTGCTTTGTTGGAAAAGTTCGGTTGCCCGATTTTCTTCAGCAAAAGCTAGCCCCAAAACAAGGGGAAATTATTCGTATTGAAGCAGATTTTTCAGTTTACAGTTCAAATAAAATCGAAGGTTCTTTGGCGCAAAAGCTTGAACAAGCTTCAAAAAAAATAACCTACAAAGTTCAAGACGGAACTCCTGTTGGCACCCATCAAGGCGCACATTTTTTTACCATTGGACAACGTAAAGGTCTTGCTGTTGGCGGCACTGTTGAACCGCTTTTTGTGTTGGCTACAGACGTTAAAACAAACACAGTTTTTGTAGGTGAGGGCGCTCATCACCCTGGATTGTTCCGCCATGCACTTCAAATCAATAATACCGAGCTTCATGCTGTGCGCCCCGACAAATTGCCAGCTCCTGGATCATCAATCCCTGTTCAAGTTAGAATTCGGTATCGACAACCGCTGCAAAATGCAGTTTTACATGTTTTTGAAGAGGTTACTTTTTTGCATTTCGAAAATGCCCAATCCGCCATTACTTCAGGGCAATTTGCAGCTTGGTATCAGCAGAACGAATTACTGGGCTCTGGTGTGATTGCGTAATTGATCATCGTTTTGATTAAAATTTGGTATTTTTAAAGAAAATCTACCTAAAATGATCCGTGTGCTTGTTGTTGGTTGTGGTAACATGGGTGCATCACACGCCAAAGCCTATCACCTCAGTCAACACTTTCAGCTTGTTGGACTGGTATCCAAAGGCGATAGTAAAAATGTGTTGAACCAACAGTTTCTAAATGCCTATCCTGTTTTTGATGATTACGAGCAAGCCTTGAAAGTTTGCAAACCTGATGCTGTTTGTATTTCAACCTATCCCGACACCCATGAGTCTTTTGCGGTTTTGGCTTTAGAATTGGGTTGTCATGTTTTTGTAGAAAAACCACTGGCCACTACTGTCGAAGGCGCATTGCGCGTGAAAAATTTGGCTACCAAAAAAGGTCTTCAAGTGGTGGTTGGATATATTTTGAGGCATCACCCCACGTGGGTTAGGTTTGTTGCGGAAGCCCAAAAGTTAGGGAAGCCCTTGGTGATGCGGATGAATTTAAACCAACAAAGCCATGGAAATATGTGGGATGTGCACAAAAACCTTATGCAATCACTAAGTCCTATTGTTGACTGTGGGGTGCATTATCTAGATGTCATGTGCCAAATGACACAGGCTGCGCCCCTTAGTGTTTCCGCCATTGGCGTTCGGTTAACAGATGAGATCCCCGAAAATCAATACAACTATGGTCAGCTTCAAATTCGTTTCGAAGACGGATCAGTGGGGTGGTATGAAGCCGGTTGGGGGCCCATGATGAGCGAAACAGCTTATTTTGTGAAAGATGTCATTGGGCCGAAAGGCGCTGTTTCTATAGTTTCAGAAAAGGGTGTTTATGATGAAGGTTCGGATGATATTGATCGTCATACAAAATCTGACACATTGAAAATTCACCATTCAAGTCTCGGCCAGGATGGAAAATTCAAGTATCCAGATGATTGGATACGCTTTTCTGATGATCCCAGTCATCAAGAGCTTTGTAATGCAGAACAAGAATTTTTTTATGAGGCCATCAGCCATTCATTGGACCTTAGTGCGCATTTAGAGTCGGCTGTGAGAAGTCTTCAAATCGCTCTTGCTTGCGATAAAGCTGTTAAGACTAAAGAGACGGTAAAGCTTTAGGTATGATTATTGATGTATATTAGCCGAAAATTAAGTCACTTGACGAAAAGGTTATTTTATATCGTGTTTTTGTGTTTGGGATCACTAGCGTTTACTAGTGTCGAGAGTCATCCCCATTCAGCAGTCCAACAAGTTCCTTTTCATATTTTTCCCAATCCTGTTGTTTACAGTTTTGAAGTTCGTTTTCCTCCTTTGGTGGACAAAGTTCAATTAACACTTTTTGATGTTCTAGGTAAAAAAGTGCATCATCAATTGCTCACCCCCTCACAAAATAAGGTTGATGTTAGCTCACTGAGTAAGGGCGTTTATGTGGCGAGTCTCGAGACAAATCGTGGCCACTACTCCATTAAGTTGGTAAAACAACGCTAAGCAACTTCAGTGGGTTGTTTTAAATCAATAATAATTTGATTGTTGATTAGATCTTCAAAAGATTCGCGTTTTCTGATAAGTTTTGCTTCACCATCCAGCCACAACACTTCTGCGGGTCTTAAGCGAGAGTTGTAGTTGCTGGCCATAGTGAAGCAATAAGCCCCAGCATTTCTAAAACACAGCCAATCTCCTTCTGAAATTTCGGGAATCCTTCGGTTGTTAGCAAAAGTGTCCGTTTCACAAATATAACCTACCACAGAGTAAAATCGCTCTCTTCCAATGGGGTTAGAAAGGTTTTCGATGTGGTGCTGGGCACCATACAACATGGGTCTAATGAGGTGGTTAAAGCCAGTATCAACCTGTGCAAAAACCGTAGAAGTAGTTTGTTTTACAACGTTCACTTGTGATAAAAAATAACCTGCCTCACTCACCAAAAATTTTCCGGGTTCGAAAGCCAAGGTTAGGGGTCGGCCATATTCTTTGCAAAAAAGGTTGAACCTTTTGCTCAAACGTTCACCCAACTCTTCAATATTTGTTTCGATATCATTGCTGTTATAAGGCACTTTAAACCCGCTTCCAAAATCAATAAAATCAAGATTTTCGAAATGTTTTGCAGTGTCGAAAAGAATTTCGGCGGCATGCAAAAACACATCAATATCTAGAATGTCACTCCCAGTGTGCATGTGAATTCCATTGATGGTCATATTGGTGTTTTTCACGATCCGCTGAATGTGTGGTATTTGGTGAATACTGATGCCAAACTTAGAATCTATATGACCAACAGAAATATTGGCATTTCCGCCTGCCATCACATGAGGGTTGATGCGGACACAAACTGGCGTTTCGGGATATTTACTTCCAAACTGCTCCAAAATAGACAAATTGTCGATGTTGATTTGAGCACCTAAACTTCTTACTTCTTCAATCTCTCGCAAGGAGACGCCATTTGGTGTGAATATGATTTTTTCTGCTGGAACACCTGCAGCAAGTCCCAGCTGCACCTCCTGAATCGAAACAGTATCTAGTCCTGCACCAAGGTGATGCATATATTTTAGGATCGAAAGGTTTGAAAGGGCCTTCACTGCATAATTGATTCGCAAGGCGTTAACTTTGCTAAATGCTGACGTTAATCTTTTATATTGAAATTCGATTTTTTGGGCATCGTAAACATAAATCGGTCCGCCAAATTTATGACCAATGGCCTGTAAGTCTTTGTTGTTCATCGAAAAGATTTTTGGCAAAACTACCGTATTGAAACATCCTAATCAAATCAACTTTTAAAAAATTATAAAAAAATAACTTATTGTTATAAATATAACATAATTTGAAAGACAATTCTTTAGACGTTGGCGTTGATATTTTCTATTTTTGCAATCGCAATTAATCAAAGTTCATGAATTTACACGAATATCAGGGAAAACAAATTTTGGCAGGATTTGGCGTCAATGTCCAGCGTGGACATGTTGCCGATACCGCTTCAGCTGCAGTAAGTGCTGCCCAACAACTTCAAAAAGAAACTGGCACTAGCTGGTTTGTTGTGAAAGCACAAATTCATGCAGGAGGGCGTGGAAAAGGGGGCGGCGTTAAACTGGCCAAAAGTTTGGATGATGTTCGTTCTATTGCCGATGAAATAATTGGCATGCAGCTGATTACGCCGCAAACGCCTCCTGAGGGAAAAAAAGTGCACCAAGTTTTGATTGCCGAAGACGTTTATTATCCTGGTGAGAGTGAACCAGATGAATTTTATATTTCTGTATTGCTCAACCGTGCTACTGGTAAAAATATGATCATGTATTCTACTGAGGGAGGGATGGATATTGAAACGGTAGCTGAGCAAACCCCTCACCTCATTTTTACGGAAGAAATTGATCCTGCCCTTGGACTTCAAGCTTTCCAGGCCAGAAAGGTAGCTTTTAATTTAGGTTTAAGTGGACAGGCATTTAAAGAAATGACAGCATTTGTTACGGCTTTATATAAGGCCTACACAGCTTCTGACGCCTCCCTCTTTGAGATCAATCCTGTGCTAAAAACTTCTGACAACAAAATTTTGGCCGTTGATGCTAAAGTTAGCATCGATGACAATGCTTTGTTTCGACACAAAGATTACGAAGCAATGCGCGATTTGAAAGAAGAAAATCCCATTGAGATTGAAGCCAAAGCAGTTGGGCTAAACTATGTAGATCTGGATGGCAATGTGGGTTGTATGGTTAATGGAGCTGGTTTGGCCATGGCCACAATGGACTTAATTAAACAAGCTGGAGGAGAGCCTGCCAATTTCTTAGATGTTGGTGGTACTGCCGATGCTCAAAGGGTAGAAACTGCCTTTAGACTCATTCTTAAAGACCCTAATGTTAAAGCCATTTTAATCAATATTTTTGGTGGAATTGTTCGTTGCGACCGCGTGGCTCAAGGAATTGTTGACGCCTATAAAAACATGGGAGATTCCATTAAGGTGCCCATTATCGTGCGTCTTCAAGGCACCAATGCTACTTTAGCAAAAGAATTGATAGATCATTCAGGATTGGAAGTTCATGCTGCAGTTGAATTTCAAGAAGCAGCAGATAAAGTTCAAGCAGTTTTAGTTTAACCTAAAGGTTTTCTTTCCAAAAAGCGATTTGATCTCTAAGCC
>CAYZFD010000002.1:0-42966 GCA_964477735.1 uncultured Flavobacteriaceae bacterium | reverse complement strand
CCTACGGTTTGCGTTAGGGATCTTGTTGAGCGAAGAAACCCTTCTTTATCGGCGTCTAGAATGGCCACTAACGAGACTTCCGGAAGGTCTAAGCCCTCTCTTAGTAAGTTAACCCCCACCAAAACATCAAACAAACCTTTTCTAAGATCCTGCATAATTTCAACCCTTTCCAATGTATCAATATCTGAGTGAATATATCTACAGCGAATAAAGATTCTACTGAAGTATTTAGTGAGTTCTTCAGCCATTCTTTTGGTGAGTGTAGTGACCAATACTCGCTCATCTTTTTCGGCTCGTAGCTGAATTTCTTCTACCAAATCATCAATTTGATTTAAGCTCGGCCGCACTTCTATTTCTGGGTCTAGCAAACCTGTTGGACGAATGATTTGCTCCACCACAACACCCTCTGTTTTTTGCAATTCATAATCTGAAGGTGTGGCACTCACATAGACGACTTGGTTTTGAATGTTTTCAAACTCTTCATATTTCAGGGGGCGGTTGTCCATGGCCGCCGGAAGTCTGAAACCATACTCTACTAAATTTTCTTTTCTACTGCGGTCACCGCCATACATGGCATGCACTTGAGAAAGGGTTACATGGCTTTCATCGACCATCATCAGAAAATCATTTGGAAAATAGTCGAGTAGGCAAAAGGGTCTTGTGCCTGGTGCGCGTCCATCAATGTATCTCGAATAATTTTCTATCCCCGAACAATAACCCAATTCGCGAATCATTTCCAAGTCAAAATTTGTTCTTTCTTCCAGTCTTTTGGCCTCCAAATGCTTACCTACTTCCTTAAAATAGGCGACTTGTGTGGTTAGATCATCCTGAATTTGTCTGATCGCATTTTGAAGAACCTCGGGAGAGGTCACAAACATATTGGCAGGATAGAGTGTCCACTGTTTGAAAGTCTCTAGTTTTTCATGAGTTAACGGATCAAAGCTTTCAATAATTTCAATTTCATCCCCAAAAAAATGAATTTTGTAGGCGGTGTCGGCATAACTTGGAAAAATATCTACAACATCACCTTTCACTCTAAAGGTGCCATGTATGAAATCGGCTGTGGTTCTAGAATACAAGCTGGTTACCAATTTGTGCAAAAATTTTGTTCTCGGGATGTTCATCCCTACATGGAGCGCAATGACATTTTTTTTAAATTCTACTGGGTTTCCAATCCCATATAAACAGGAAACCGAAGCCACTACCACGATGTCTCTACGACCCGAAAGCAGAGCAGAAGTGGTGCTTAATCTTAACTTTTCAATCTCATCATTGATCGAAAGATCTTTTTCGATATAGGTCCCTGAAGTAGGAATATAGGCTTCGGGCTGATAATAATCATAATAGGAGACAAAATATTCTACAGCATTTTGGGGAAAGAACTGCTTAAATTCTGCATACAACTGTGCTGCAAGTGTTTTGTTGTGGGCCAAAACTAAGGTAGGTCTTTGCACTTTTTCAATCACGTTGGCCATGGTAAAAGTTTTTCCAGAGCCTGTGACACCTTGAAGTGTTTGAAACTTTTCGTTTTGATGAATGCCTTCTGCGAGTTGCCGAATGGCTTCAGGCTGATCACCAGTGGGTCTAAAATCAGAAATGAGCTTAAAATCCATGCACTAGCAAAAATAAGAAAACGCTTAGCGTTTCAGTGTAAAATGCCCTTTGAATTGCCGTCCGTCCTCTAAATTTACAAGGAACCAATAATCATCGGAAGGCATGGGAACACCATTGAAGCTACCATCCCAACCTCGACTTGTTGGGGAGAGTTGTTTGAGTAATTTTCCGTAACGGTCAAAAATATATATTTGAGATGCTGCCTGAAAATCAGCATTGATACCCAAGACATTCCAATAATCGTTATAACCATCTCCATTTGGCGTGAAAAACGGGCTATAGCCAACAATTGAAAAAGATTGTAAGGCCACACCACAACCATTTTTGTCCCTTACGTAAAGCGTGTGAATACCAGGTTTAAGCTGCTCAAAAAGTGGATTGTCTTGGTAGGGTCCAAACATGTCATTAAGCGAGAACTCATAGTTTCCTATCCCCAATTTGGTGCTGTCAATGGCAATACTGTTGTTTCCGTTTGAGGTTAAATCAAAAACTTTTATAATGTCGGCACTTACTGATGCAATTTCCGATTCTTCAACTGTTATGGTTTGCGTTCTTGAGCAATTTGAGCCATTTATCGTTGTGGCTGTTATGGTATAAATACCTCCTTCATCAATGGTGATTGTTGGTGTGTTGTAGGGTAAATCAACGCCATTTCTTGCCCAATTATACTGATACTCCTCTTTGGCATAAGAAACGCCAATGGGTTCAGGGTCTAGATTTTTACATATGATTTCTGTTGTAACAACCTGAAAATCTGGCAATGGGTTAACAACAAATTGAATGTTTTGGATGGCGGAACATTTGGGGTTTATAGGATTTGTTATCGTTGCGGTAACAACTTGCGAATGGCTGTAGAACGGATTTGGAAGGCTTGTCGCTTTTTGATTGAGTCCGGTTTCATCTTCATATGAAAATTCAACGTTGAGGTTTGTTTGTTTGAGACCTGTTTTGGGATCGGTGAGCAGAACATCCAATACAGAAGAAGTGTCAAAAGTCACATAACCATTGGTGTCATCGCCATCTGCATCATCATCGCATAAGGGAGGGATTGTGACGGGATAGGCCTGTGGCGTTTCATCTACAACAAAACCAAGCGTTGAGCTGGTTTCACATTGAAGTCCTGACTGATTCTGCATGTTTACGGTGACCGTTTGTGTTTTGGTGTTAAACGGGTTTGGCAAGGCACTGGCTTTTTGCTTGAGGCCATTTTCGTCTTGATATTCAAAAGAAATATCTATCCCTGTTTGAACGACCCCCGTAGCTGGGTCTGTTAACAAACCTTGAATGAGATTGGTGGTGTCAAATTCAGAAAATCCGTCCTTGGAATCCAAGCCATCATCACATTGACTGTTGATCACAACAGCGTGGTGTATGGGTAAAGATTCTACAGTTAGCGTGGCCACTTGTTTTAGTCCTAAACATTCGAAGTTATCAAGGTCTTCGTTTTCGATATTTGCCCATATTTCTTGAATCCAAGGGGTTTTGTTTGTGTAATCAATGCTTTCATCGATAGGATTCATCTTTGTTAGGGCATCCTCTTGGCTTTCATAGAAAGTTGTTTTGGCCGTAAACTGACTGAATTTTGGGTCAGAGGCCATTAAATGGGCTCTCAAATCTGTAAAAATATTGTGAGAAAAAACTGCAATACCATCTTGGTTATCATAGTCTGAATCCTCACAAACTTCATGATTTTCCATAAAAGTATCAGGAATAAGGTTGGCGCCTACTTTTAAGTTGATTTGGGCAATTCTTTCGCAGCCATTATTAGTTTTGACACGTACTTGAACACTATCAGAAAAAGCAAGGTTAGCATATTGGGAGGGATTGGCAATTGGGGTTAGGGCAGGGAGTTGAAAATATTCAAACTTTTCTTGACTGGCGTTTAATGAAATATCTGATTCATAGGCGGTTAAGTTGAAAACACTTACCCCGTCATTGTTGTCATCACTGTCGCATTGTTTTAAATGAATTAGGGCATTGGTGATGGTAGGCAAGGGTGCTACTTGTAATTCTAAGGTTCCGGAGGAACGTATACAATTGGTGACTGTATTTTGCACTCGAACATAGAGTGTTTGTGTGTCTTTTTGTGTGTTTTCGAAAGGGCTAGACAGTCCAATGGCCGTTTCAGAGGCTGCATCGGCCGCAGTTAAATGATAACTGACCTTAAAATTATTAGGATCTTGCCCGTTTAGAATTTCTATATTTTTTTGGTCTAAATCAAATAAAGCGAATCCATTTGTATCAGTCCCTCCTTGTGTGTCATTGGTGCCGTCACAAACAACAAGTGGGGTAGGTGGGGTCAAATCAGGCAAGGGCAAAACTATTAGCTCAAAGGGATTTCCAACAACGAAGCACCCAGTCGTCTTGTTGGTAATTCTGGGGTAAATTTGTTGATTATTTTGAATGTTTAAATAGGGAATGTTTTGGTTTATAACATTGAGATTGTCGTTGGCATCATTAAAGTTTAGGTGGTACGAAACTGCAAAATCAGTTGCGTTTTGTGTGCCTAATAGAGTGGAATCATGTAAGCTTAAATCAAATGACACTCCTGTGCCATTGTTTGTTGAAGGGTTGTCACAGGCTTCTAGATTTACAACATCCGAAATTGTGGGCAATGGCTGAACAGTTATTGTAAATTCGTCTCTACAAACGACGCCGTTTGTCACCACCTCAACAAAATAGGTAGTTGTGGTTAATGGACTAACATCGATACTGCTCGTTAGTGCATTGGGTAGAGACACATCATTTCCGTTGGTGTCAATATAACCCCAATTCACTGCACTAGTGCCTGTAAATTCAAAGAGTGGCCAGGAGGCGCCACTGGCATTGGTATTTGCCATATCGTTCCATCGAATACCGTTGTCACTAAATTCAAACTGTCCATAATCTTCACCGCCTTCCCAGTCGTTTGGTTCTCCAGACCACCAGTTGCTGTAGGTGAGTGGTGAGCCATCTGTCCAATACCAACCCCCCGCAGGCTCGGCATAATCCGAAGCGGTTCGAATTTGCTTAAGTCCAAGCCAGAAATATTTATTGTCTGTTCCTGTTAGGCCAAGACTTTGCAAACTGTTATAAACAGCTTGCTCTTCGTTTGCATCATTGATGATATACATCGAAGTACCTTCGTAGGTATCTCCCAAAGCTTTGGCCTCTTCCCACGACATAGATGCTTCTCTCACAAAATAGTGTGAGGATTGATAGGTCGCAATTTTTCGCAATTCAGGGTGTGCGATCTCAAAATCTTGTGGAGTTTTTGCAACGCCCTCAACTGTTATGGTGATTTGTTCCCCAAAACAAATTTCTTGCCGGTCTGCTGTGACACTTGGGCTGCTTATAAATGGTTTTGTTTCAGTTCTTGCGGTGCTCAAACAACCTGTGCTGTCGCTTGCTTCTGCCCAATAGGAATTGTTGTTCACTAAGGGCGTGTTAGGGTCTAGAGCTGATCCGCCAGTTTCTTGAGTAAACCATGAAATGTTTTCCCCTGTAATTACTTGCAAATCACCCACTGTTGCAGAAAAACAAAAAGTTTGGATAGGTTCAAGGGTTGGGGGATCAGGGGTGTTGTTAACGTTTAGCACTACTTGACTTATGGAATATGTTGCACATGCATAAGCTTCGGAGTATATGCCCACTCGATAAGTGTTTCCGTCCATCGAAACAGTGGCATTTGTGATGTTAAGCGTGTTGGTTTCTGCCCCCGAATAGGCAGTTGAACTATTGTCGATTATGATCCATTCATTGGCGGTTGGATCCCAAATTTCCCAACGATAACGTGCTTGTGAGGAATCATCTGGGATGACCGTGAAGCTTGCTGTTGTGTTTACACAAACTCGGGTTGATTGTGGTTCGGTAGTTATGCCAATGGGTGCACCGGCTTCTTGAAAATCATATTGCCCATTGTTGTTATTGTCGGCTGGACTGGTATAACCGCTGTTAGCCCAATTTACACGACCATTGTTATTGTTGATCGTGATGGGGTTTGTTCCTAAAATACCATCACCATCGGGATCTTCAAAACCAGCCTCTGTTACGTCATAACATCCATCGGCATCACTATCAAGTGTGAAAGCATCGTCTTTTGGGTTAGTGGCCAAGCTAAAGTTTGGAAAGTTAGGCAGCGAAACTCTGCCCTCAAAAATAGCATTTTGAGTAACGTTGGCGGAGTTGTGCTTTATACTGAAACCGTCGATAAAGGAGGCCGTAAAATAAAATGTTGGAGATCCGCTGGCATTGCTGTTGATCTTAAACCGAATTGTTGAAGCACTAAATTGTTTGATGTTTTGCTCATATTCGCCGTCAAAGTTGGTGTCGATTAACAATTGATTGTCAGGATTTACAACCGTGATGTTTTTATTGGCCGGAGAAACTGACACAGAAAAAGTTTCTGCGTCGATGGTGGAGAGGTTGCTTTGTGGGTTTTGCTCAAAGCGCAAATGTGTCTTCTGATCAAAAGTCATTTGGTAGTCATTTTGACTATCAGATGAGGGGCTTAAAGTGGAGCGAATGAGCCCTTCTGGAAAACCCTCTAGGGTGTTGGTGCCTCCAGCAACATTGGTGCTGTTTTGTTGGCCGATCACAATCAACCCTGTGTTAACTCCGTCATTATCAGCTGAGGCTATCGGATTGTTGAGGTCGGTGAAATCTAGTGAAATCGTTCCTCTAGATTCATCGCTATTTAGAATACCATCGTTGTCATTGTCCTCATCTAAATTATCAATAATGCCATCGGCATCGGCGTCGTCGGGACAAATGCTCACGGTGACTTCACTCGATTCGAAAGATAAACTTAAACAGGCGATCACTCCAATCATTTTGTATTGACCAGGAAGTGTGGGAACAATTTCGGAGTTTGTTGAAATGGGTTGAAATCCAGTGCCATCATCGTATAGCCATTCTAAGGAATCAAAACTTTGGGCGTTTGCAGCAGAAAGCGTTATGTTGGGGATGCAATTACCCAAGGTTTCAAATTGGGCTTCAAAATTGATTTCTGGAGCTGAGGGGAATCCAGAGTAAAAAGCACCGGATGTTGCGGCACCGTTGTAGTTGTAATAAGCCACATAAAGTTCGTCATCGCTTCTCACCGAAACATTACCTTTAAGTCCAACAACCTTATAGGTAACATAGTCGCTATTGCCCATTACGGGGTTTGGCCCACTAACGGTCACGCCAGGGTAGGAAGCCACTTCACCTCCTTCTGGTTTATTGTCGTCGCTCAAAATTAATGATGCCCCATTTTTTACAACCACCGTGACTCCACCGCCAGTCATTGTTGTGTTTCCTATTTTATGAATTTGGGCAATGTTGTCCACATCTCCTCTAGCAGAGCAGCTTAAGGGCGGAACAAAAAACATACCTTGGTTAGAAGCCGGATTGTTTGGATCTGTGAAAACCCCTAGCCCCTGAAATGTAAAAACGGGTTTTTCAGAGCCATCAATGCTGCTTATGGCTTTGATGAACATATTGCCATCGGGACTATACTGATTTCCTTCAATAATGGTGTATTCTCCAGCTTTTAGGGGGGCACCATAATTTGTTCCGTTAACCTGTAGTTGTGTGTTGTCCTCATCGGCTATAATGAGCGCATTTTCAACGCTGTCACCTGCCTCAGCTCTAACAAGAATATAGGAACTGCCAACACCTGAAATGTCCACAAGTTGGTCCATTCCATAATCTTGTCCACTTTCTGTAGTTGAAAAGGTTCCTGTTCCAGCACCCACGTTGACAACAATATTTTTGTTAGAAGTCACTAGTGTGCCAATGAGGTTATTGGAGACTCCTTTGGAGGCAATTACATAACTTTCACCTTTGTTTAATGCGATACTAAATGACCCTTTTTTTGAACTCACAGTAGTGGCTACTGCAGGCAGATCAATTTGAATATTGGTGTTGTTTTCAGTGGCCATTATCCCTATAAATCCACTGTGGCTATTTCTGTTTAACTGAAACATTCCAGCTCTGAATTTTGTACCCAAACCTGAAAGCCCTTTTGAAACAAGTGCCCCGGCGTGGTAGTGGTTTCTGTTGTCATTTGATCTCACCCTAACTGAGGCATAGACAGGCTTTGAGGCTTCAATGACATAACCTTTCCCGTTTAAAACCCTATCGCAAGCACTATGAGGCACAATGAAGTCGCCGTAGGTATTTCCTGGAATTTGATAAACAATAGGGTTGTTTTGGTCTAAATAGCCACTGCTAACCACAGTATCATCACCTTTTTTGATTTCATAATACACCTGGGCAGTACTGGGTGTCGAGAGATAAATCCATTGATCATAGGGCTCTGTGTCAATTCCTATGGGGGGGACATAATGCGTTTTGCTTAATTGCGCCCATCCTAACAGAGGCATTAAAAAAGTTAGTGTTATGAAAACGCACAGTCGGTTCATGATTAAAATCATATTAAAGCATAAAGGTATTAAAACCTAAAGTTTCTAATTAAAAAAAAAGATAAGATTAAAGAATGAATTTAGTCAGCCGAAGTGAATTATAAATCTCTTTTCTTTAAAACCCAATAGCATAGCCAGATGAAAAGGCTAGTCCAGCCCAAAACGATTGCGATTTCCCAAAACTGAACGTCGATATTTTTTTCTAAACTTTCGCCTACCTGTTTGGCTACATTTTTAACAGCCGATAATCTAGAAAAAGGTTCTTTTATGAGATTTCTTATTGAATGTAGTGGAAAAAATCGAGCTACAGATTCTGGGGTTAGATTGGGGAAATATTCTGTGAGTTTCCAGTGTAGTAAACCAAAAGAGATGAGTTCTAAAAATTGCCACACACCCAAAAACCCTAGGGCAAATGCAGCCCTTTTTATAAGGACTCCTAAAAACAAACAAAATGCGAAAAACCCGACATGTTTCACAAAATAAGCCAAAAGATATTCCCAATCCATGAACACCACTTGCCACTCTGTATAGTTCGAGTAGCTAAAACCTAAAATAAGGGATATTAGCCAAATGAAAACAGTCGAAGCTGCTGACAGAAAAATTATCATGATCACTTTCGAAGCCACCAATTCTTTTTTGCTTAACCCATCAATCAAATTTTGCTTTAGGGTTTTGTAGCTATATTCGTTGGCGATCATGGAAACAATCACTACAGCTAAAAATAATTTAGCCCATGAAGCCATAAAAGTGTTAAAATGCCAGATATATGGGAAGTTAAAAATCCCTTGTTCTGCCAAATGAAATTTAATGGGTCCAATATCGAATTTAATGGCGGCAATAAGGGCAATTGCGCTGAGTAGGGTAAAATATGAAACAATTAAAATTTTACTGGCACGACTTCTATACAATTTATCAAACTCTATGAGAAAAAGTCTTTTCATTAGTTGATGTTTTTTGATGCGGTTAGGTCTAAAAACTTTTCTTCAAGAGATTTTTTTCGAAAGGCCAAATAGGAGGGGTAAATTTTTTTTGTTCCCAACCACTTGTTAAGCGCTGAGGTGGCCAAAGTAGATTTTAGATTCAAGACCAAATAACCATTCACTTCTTGGATTTCAGCTATTTCAGGATGATTTTGAAGCGTTTTTTTTAGCACCAATAGGTTTTCAGATTGAATCCATATTTGACCAAAATCCACACTCATGTCCGCAACGGGTCCCACATAGCAGGCCACCCCTTTTTGCAACACAATGACGTGGCTACAAACTTTTTCAACCTCGTCGAGCAAGTGTGAGGCCAGGAGAATGGTAGTGCCTTGTTGCGCAATTTTTTTAATCAACTCCCTGATTTGAAAAATACCCTGCGGATCAAGGCCGTTGGTGGGTTCATCTAAAATTAAAATTTCAGGCTTGTTGAGTAGTGCAGAGCCTATGGCCAGGCGTTGTTTCATACCCAAGGAAAAGGTGCTAAATTTATCGTGCTGACGATCTTTCAGGCCCACCAATTCCAATGATTCTTCTATGGCTTCAAAAGAGATTTGCTTAATACGGCAAACCAATTTTAGGTTTTCAAAAGCTGTCATGTAGGGGTAAAAGTTAGGCCTTTCAATTATTGCACCAATTTTTTTGAGTGCTTGATGGGGATTCAAACTTCCTTCGAACCAAGAGAATTCCCCACTTGTAGGATTAATCACGTTTAGGACCATCCCCAAAGTGGTCGATTTACCACTTCCGTTTGGGCCTAAAATCCCATATACAAACCCTTTTTTAACTGCAAAACTAAGTTGATCAACAGCTTTTAAACGGCCGAACTTTTTGCTAAGATTTTCTAAGGTAAGAATGGTACTCATTAAACTTTTAACGTTGTTAGTCGAATTTTGTTTCTAAAAAGATAAGGTTTTTTTGTTATTTTGTTGGTGCCCATCAAAAATAATCAAACCTTATGTCTGACGTTAAGATTTCCAAAAAAAAACCATCTTTCCCTGTTCGAAAGCCATTGGTTGCGTTTTTGGAACAGTATGAACGCACCGCCAAAATTCCCATAAGCTATGACGATCTGTTACACTTTAAAGATGGGGTTGTGGTGTATAATAAAAAAGGAGAAGACAGTTTGTGGCTAAGGGTCTTGTATGAAGAGCACGAACGCATCGAAATCGACCGTTATTTAAAAAAAACTTATGCACTCCTACTTTCCGATGGAAGCGACTCCACCCTGTCTTTCCTAAACATCGACGCCGTGGACTTTTGCACTTTTGGAAACTCCAAACCTTTTCGCATAAAGGTTAGGAATATTTTGAATGACAATTTTGTGTATTTCTATATCAAAAAAGCAGACGCTTCTCGTATTTATGGATTGGAATTGGAACACATGCTTTCGCCCTATAATCTCAACTACTTGGTGCACGAAAACACTTTGGTAGAGGAGCATATAGCTGGCATTCCTGGGGATGAATTTATTGAGGATTATTTGCCCCATTGTTCGGCATCAGAAAAAGCGCAAATTGCCAAAGAGTTTGTGAAATTTAATGAAAGATGCATGATTCGGTTACTTGGCGATATGAGATCCTACAATTATGTGATTGTGCCAACCCATGATTTCGACCAAGTGGTTTATCGAATACGCGCCATAGATTTTGATCAGCAATCCTATGAAGGTAAATTGAATGTATATCGTCCTCAATTTTTTAAAGAAAACCTTGAAATGATGGGGTTGGTGAAAGGAATTTTAAACAAAAAATCGATCGATCAGTATAAAACAGAAGAGCGGTCAATGGTAGCCAAAAGAGCCATGAGTTCTGGCCGACGCATTAAAACTTTGCTCGCTTGTCAACTTAAAGATCGGATCTCAACCCCTGAGAATATTCAGTCTTTAAGTCAGCAAATCTACGCCCTCACTAGCGATGATTATTTTTTAAAAATAAGTAGCATGGGAGAAATTTTGGCGGGCGCCATCCAATACATTAGGCGAAATTATGAAAACCATCAAATGCTGGGGGCAGGCTAATAATTTTCGTAATCGTCATAAAAGTCCTCTTCATCTGAGTAATCTTCAGCATCATCGAAAAAATCCATTGATTCGCCTTCCGATTCAAAGCTTTTTTCAGGGGCCTGTTCGGGTAATTGCCCGTGACTGAAAATAACATGAGGATAGGCAACCCCCGAAACAGGTTCAGAAACTTCTACCAATTCAATTAAGAACGTCCATAAACTCATAAAGTCATAAACAAAAATTAATCGAAGCTGCTCATCTTCGATCAAATTTTCGAGTGTGGTTTCAGACATATTCAAAGTAGGTTCTTCGTTGTCATTCATGTCAAAAAGACTGATTTCGAGCCCTTGTTCCCATTCGCTATTGCTGATGTAAAAAGAGGACATCTCACCCAGGTCTAACCCAAAGGCATTGATGATGAGGTTGTGAAAAGTTTCAAGGTTGTCATTTAAGGTGATTTCTACGTCTCTCAACACATCTTCATCACCATCAAAAAGTATTCTAAATCTACCGATCATTGCTGTGCTATAGGTTTAAGTTGTAGGCGTAGCAACCAATAGAGTTGCATGCCAAATAGTGCCGTGGCCAAAAGTAGGTGAAGGGGTTGACTTCCAAATGGAAAGTCTAGGTAGTAGAGGGCTATTCCACTAAGAATTTCCAAAGCTATGAAAAAGAGAATCCCATTTCCAAATCTAGTTTGATGAAACTTTTTACTGAAAAAAAACAGTCTCACATTGAGGAGTAAAACAACGATAGAGAAGGAGCGGTGAAACAAAAATATTGTGGGCGGTTCCTGAAGCCATTGCGAAGCATTTTCATAGTTCCAAAATTTCATTTCCAAGTCGATGAACTGCCTCACCTGGGCACCCATATAAATTTGGATTAATGAAAGTAACAAGGCTAAAATAAGTCCTTTTTTGAGCCACCCGTGTGCGATGAGTTGTTCGCCTTTTGTGCAAAGGGCTCGAAGTCCAAATAACAACCCTAAAATGACAAGCGCCATGGCCATGTGTATTGTAATTTTATGTGGTAATAGGTTAGAATCGACTACTGTTTTGCCTAACCACGCCTGAAATCCCATGCCCAATACCACCAAGAAAGCGAGCACAGGTATGGTTCTTCTTAATTTGAATTTCCAGAAATTGGCCACAAACAAGGCTAAGGTGGCCAGCCCTGCTAAGGCGCCCAAGAGCCGGTTAATGAACTCTACCCATGTGTGTGTGGCATTGAAAGTGGCGTAATCGTGTTTGGTATAGGCCGCCCAATTTTGGTCGCTGTATTCATTAGAAGTGCGAAAATCATTGTTGGCCACGCGCAAAGCTTCATCCACAATAATCACATTACCCTTTGCGTAGTCGTGATTGGGTTTCCATTCTAATTGACTGTATTCGGTTGGGGGAATCATGTATCCAAAACACTTGGGCCAATCTGGGCACCCCATGCCACTGCCTGTCATCCGAACTATGGCACCAGCTAGAATCACTAGATAGACTAAGATCAAAGAGGTGTTGATGAATATCCGTAGGGTTTTCATTTGTGGTTGGGTTTTAGGTTGAGTTCAGTTGCTTTTTTCAACATAAACTTGTGGGCAGCCTCATAATCATTGGGGATTTCGCCTTCCAAAATAGCCTCTTTAATGGCTTCTTTGATTTCGCCAACAGCTCTACAGGGTTTGAGATTGAAATGCTTCATAATTTCCTCCCCAGAGATCGGCGGTTGAAAATTTCGAATGCGGTCTCTTTCCTCGACTTCCGTGAGTTTTTGTCGAACGATCTGAAAATTTTGGTGATATTTTTTAAATCGTTTTGGGTTTTTGGTGGTAATGTCTGCTTCGCAAAGGGTGAGCAAATCATCAATGGCATCACCAGCATCAAAGGCCAATCGACGCACGGCAGAGTCGGTGACTAGGTCTTCAGAAATGACAATGGGTCTGGAGCTCATGAACACCATTTTCTGCACATACTTCATTTTCTCATTAAGAGGTAGGCGCAATCTCTTGAACAGTTTATAAACCATTTTAGCGCCCACAAATTCGTGGCCATGGAAGGTCCACCCTGTTTTTTTGTGAAATTTTTTGGTGGGCGCTTTGCCTATATCGTGTAGCAATGCCGCCCAGCGCAACCAGAGGTTTTCGGTATTGGGGCAAATGTTGTCCACCACCTCCAAGGTGTGAAAAAAATTATCTTTATGGGTTTGACCTTGAACCTCTTCAATCCCTTGCAGGTTGGTAAGTTCGGGCAAAATTCTTTCAAGTAAACCTGCTTTGTGCAGCAACAAAAACCCTGTTGAGGGTTTGGGGGTCATCATAATCTTATGCAATTCATCAACAATTCGTTCTTTCGAAACAATGTCTATGCGTTCAGGTTGTTGTTGAATGGCTTCGAATGTACTAGGCTCAATGCTAAAATTGAGTTGTGTTGAAAAGCGTATGGCCCTTAGCATACGCAAGGGATCGTCGGAAAAGGTTTGGTGAGGTTCTAACGGTGTTTTAAGAATTTTACCCGATAAATCTTCGAGTCCTTTGAAGGGATCAACAAGGTCTCCAAACCGATATTTGTTGAGGCATAGGGCAAGGGCATTCACAGTGAAATCGCGCCGATTTTGATCGTCTTCGAGCGTGCCAGTGCTTACTTTAGGATTTCGACTTTTTTTGGTGTAACTTTCCTTTCGGGCACCCACAAATTCGAGGGTGAGGCCTGCAGTTTCGATCATTGCAGTGCCGTAGGTTTTAAACACGCTTACTTTGGGGACGGGGTGTATAGATTCTGCCAATTTTTTGGCAAACTCAATGCCGTCTCCCAATACCACTATATCAATATCTTTTTTGTTGGGGCGATTAAGCAAGTGGTCTCTCACAAACCCTCCAATAACATAGCCTTTTAAATTGTTTTCATCCAATAATATGCTTATTTTTTGGAAAATAGGATGTGTCAGAGCCGATAGATGATTGTACATGGTTAGGCGCGTATGGTCAAGAAAGATCCGTCGGGTTCAATTTTGATGATTTTAGACGGTTTTCCACTGATTTTTTCTTGGTTCAAAGGTACGACATAGTCCACCTGTTCCAAAATTTCGGGGTCGATTTCCGCAAAGCAGCTAGGGGTTGGTGTGCCGCTTATGTTGGCCGAAGTGGAAACGATAGGTTTTCCGAAAGCTTGGAGTAGCTTTTGACAAAAGTCATCATTAGGAATTCGAATGGCGATTGATCCATCTGGAGGCAACAGGTTGGAGGCTAATCCTTTGGCATTGGGATAAATGATGGTGAGCGGTTCCTGTGTCTGTTGCATTATGGCTTTTATGTTGGGGGGTAATTTTTCTATATAATTCGAAATCATTTCTAGGTCTTTCATTAAGCAAATGAGCGCCTTTTGGTCGTCACGCTTTTTGATTCTAAAAATGTTTTTCACAGCCGCTTCAGAGGTGGCGTCACAACCCAAACCCCAAACCGTGTCGGTGGGGTAGAGGATGTTTTTTTTAGCTTCTAAACATCCAGTTGCAGCGTTAATGGCCTGATTTAAAATCTTAAACATTTTCTTAAGATTGATCAATTACAAATTTACGGGTTATGGCGATATATAGCACTGTGGAAACTTTTTAATTGGTGTTTAAAATTTCTGCTACTTTTGAAAATAAATTTAAATGCTTTTTTATGAACTTATCTGTTGTAATGATTACATATAACGAGGAAGATAACCTCGAAAGAACCTTAAAAGCAGTTCATGATTTGGCAGATGAAATTGTTATTGTTGATTCGTTTTCAACTGATAGAACAAAAGAAATTGCATTAAGTTTTAACAAGGTTAAGTTTTTTGAGCAAACTTTTAAGGGTTATGGAGCTCAGAAGCAATATGCTGTAAATCAATCTAATGGTTCTTGGATTCTATCCATTGATGCAGACGAGGAAATTAGCTTGGAGCTTTCGGATCATATTAGGAGTCTTGTTAAGAATGGGACTGCAAAATTCGATGTTTATTATATTCGACTAGTAGCAATAATAAATGGTAAACCTGTTAGGTTTGGTGGTTGGAGTCAACACTTCAAGAAATTATTGTTTAAAAAAGATTCAGGTTTTTTTAATGATATAAAAGTTCATGAAACCTGGCAAACGCATAAGACGGTTGGGTTTATTAAGCAGCCTATTTTTCATTATTTATATAAAAACATTCATCATCATTTAGAGAAATTAAACGATTATACATCAAAACAAGCTCAAGTCAATTTCGAAAATGGAAAAAAAATATCTGTTTTTAAAATAATTTTTGCGCCAGTTTTTTACTTTTTTAAAATGTATTTTTTAAAACTGGGGTTTTTGGATGGGGCTACTGGTTTATATTTGGCTATTTTCAACTTTTTCTATGCATTTACCAAATATTATAAGCAGTATAACTTGCAAAAATTTGGCCAAACATAATGCTATTTAATTAAGGTTTGAGACCATCTGTAATAAAGGTTTCAATTTGCTTATTGATGCTGTTGATGTCATAATTTTTTTTAACATATTCAATACTGTTTTTACTCATTTCCCTAAGCATTTTCTTATCCTCAGAGAGCTTTTGAATCGCATCACAAAATGCGGAAACGTGACCAAATTTCACAAGAATGCCATTGTAATTATTGTTGATAGTTTCGGGATTGCTGCTGATATCAAAGGCGATCACTGGTTTTCCAGCTAAGTTTGCTTCAATTTTCACAAATCCAAAACCCTCAGAAACTGACGGAAGCAAGAAAACATCGCCACTATCATATAAATCTTTAGCGTTTTTCACAAATCCAACAAAAATTATTTCGTGGGTAAGTTGCTCGGATAATGCGGTTTCCTTAAGTTCCTCTTCTAAGCTTCCAACACCTCCTATAATCATCTTGAAGTTAACGCCTCTTTTTTTTAATTCAGAGGCTGCCTTCAATAAAAACTGCTGATTTTTTTCTTTTTCTAAGCGGCCTAAGCTAGTAACTACAAACTCATTTTTTTTAGCAATGTAATAGGGTTTTGATGGTTTTTTAATAAAATTCTGAATATCAATTCCATGAGGAATAATCTTTATTTTACTTTTTTCAATCAATTTATTATTTCTAGCCAATAATGCATTGCTGGTAGCTAGGGAATTGGCTAGCACGTTTGTTACGATTTTTTTGAAAATGAAACGATTGGTGAATGAGTTTTTGACAGGAACATCAATCCCTCTTGTATAAATAATTTTTTTAACTCCAGCCCATTTAGCTGCAAGACCACCAAGCTTAAGGTCTCTTGAAAGATTTAATATAATGACGTCACATTCTTCCTCTCTCAATCTCGATCGTATTTGATTTATTTTAAAAAAATTCAAAAAACTTGTGTTTTTGGCTGACACATCAATTGTTCGAATGCCACAAGATTCTAATGATTTCTTTAGTTGACTGTTTTTCTGACACATAACGAAAACATTGTGTCCACTTTGATGTAGGTGTTGTGCTGTTTCACTATACCATTTTTCGCCGCCTCCCCATGGAATGGCTGTGTTAAATAAGCAGATGTTTTTGTTCTTCATAAAACAGATTTATACATCTTGTTCCATTGTTTGGCCAGCACATTATCGTTAAACTTCTCAACAAATTCTTTCCCATCCTGGACGCGTTTTTTTCGTTTACTTTGGGGCTCGTTAACCAAATGATCAACGGCATTTCTAAGCGCCTCTATGTTGGTTGGGTCAATGTAAATGCTGCTTTTACCTCCTGCCTCAGAGAAGCAACCGCCTTCGGTTGTGATAACAGGTGTCCCGCTGTAAAGCGCTTCAATGATGGGGATGCCAAATCCTTCAAAAAGGGAAGGGTAGCAAAAAACCGTTGCACATTGGTAAATGCCTGCCAAATCTTCAACCCCAATGCTGTCAATGAACACCACCCGATCTTGCATTCTGTTTGTGTTGACGAAGGATTTTAAGGTTTCGCCATGGGCTTTTACCTTGCCCACAAAAACCATAGAATGAGGGGTGTCTTTTAACGCTTGAGCGATAATAAGAGGATTTTTTCTAGCCTCTAGCGTACCAACAAACAACACAAATTTTTTTGGGAGCTGATATTTTTTTGAAATGGATTCAAGTTTTTCGTTGCTAAGCTTTGTTTTAAAAACTGGATGACAGCCTTGATAAATAACCTCAATTTTATCTCCAGATATTCCAGTAAATTCAATCAAATCTGATTTGGTTTGTTCGCTTATGGCCACCACTTTAGTGGCCGCTTGAACAGCGTGATTCACTTTGCGTTTGTGAATAATAACATCTATAGGTTTGTAGAGTTTTGAGTATCTATAAAAAATTAAATCATGGACAGTAACCACAGATGGTATTTTTAGTCCTCTAGGCAGTTCACCGCTAAGCCCGTGGTATAGATCAAGACCATCATTTTTAAGTTGATGCGAAATAGGCCCTTGTCTCCACAGCGGGTGTAAGCGACGCCATATCCCGTTGGGCTGTTTTTCGAATGTATTCGTTAAGGACTTCCAACGATTGAGTTTTCCTTTTTTTGGATTGTATAAGAAATACGCATTGTTGGGAAAATGTGAGGCCAAGATGCGAACCAAATCGCGACTATAATTTCCCAAGCCACTAGCGTTGTGAAAAAGGCGTTTTGCGTCATAACCAATTTTCATTTTCAAATCTTTCATTAAACCTTGTAAAGTTACGCATTTCGTGATTTATATATAGATTTGCATCTCTGAGTTGATTAGATTAATGACCTATCTTTTATTTTAATTAGACTTCTTTAAAAAGTATTGAACAGAAATATGAAAATTGTATTCAAATTACTTCGAACTTATTTCATGTTTCTTTCCATGTTCACCGCTTTTCGTCTGCTGCTTTTTGTTGTTGAAATCGATCAATTAGAAACTATAAGTGAAGTTTTAGGAAATATTTTTAAGGCTTTTTTGATGGGGCTTCGTTTTGATTTGGTGATCACAGGCTATGCAATGGCATTGCCAGCACTTGTTTTGTTTGTCTCAGACCTGCTAAACTTTCATTCCAGAAAATTAAACATCATCATCCTTTCTTATTGCTATGCACTATTTGTCCTAACTGCTACCATTGCCGCTATTGACGTCCCCTATTTTAGTCAGTTTTTTGAAAGGATTTCGGTCACCGTATTCGAGTGGTTAGCATATCCGGTTTTTGTGCTTAAAATGGTCTTGCAAGAACCCATTTTTTTGGTGTTTTCTATACCATTAATCTTAATGCTTTGGTTGTTCTATAAACCTTTCAAAAGGACATTGCTCACTGATCACCAATCCCATGACTCTACGCTAAAAAAATCAGCAATTGCACTCGTTTGTCTGTTGCTTATGTTTTTAGGTATTCGGGGAAGACTCACCATCAAATCGCCCATTAGAATTGGAACCGCCTATTTTTGTGACAATCCTTTTTTAAATCAATTGGGACTTAATCCGGTGTTTACGCTATTGAAAACAACTTTAGAAAGTTTTGAAAAAGACAATCAAACTTTAAACTTAATGGACGCTGAAAAGGCCGAAACTATCGTAAGGAATAGCTTGCCTCCAAACCAAAACTTTATAGAAAACTCGCCCATAGCACGAAGGATAGTTCCAGACACAACAGTTTCAAATAAACCCAATGTTGTGCTGGTTATTATGGAAAGTATGGGCGCAAAGTGGATGGAAAGACACGGTGGCCCAAAAAATCTTACGCCCTTTCTAGACAGCTTGTCCCAAAAATCTTTATATTTTAATAAGGTTTATACTGCTGGAAAGCATACCTATAACGGAATCTTTAGCACGCTCTATTCATTTCCCTCTCTATATAGAAGGCATGCCATGAAAAACATGGATAAATTCAACGGGATGGTACACACATTAAACAAAAATGGATACCAAACCGCTTTTTGCATCCCACATGATGGACAATTTGACAACACGGAAGGTTTCTTGATCAGCAATGGTTTTAAAGAAGTCATCTCTCAAAAAAACTATCCAAGCAAGCAAGTGAAGACCACTATGGGTGTTCCCGATGATTTTATGTTCAGATATGTTTTGCCCTCTATGAACGAATTTGCGCAACAAGATCGACCATTTTTTTATGCTTTCATGACCGCAAGCAATCATGGACCCTATTATATTCCTGATTACTTTTCGCCCCCTACAGAAAACATTAAGGAACAAGGCGTTGCTTATGCTGATTGGGCTTTAAAACAATTTTTTAAGGCGGCCTCAAAACAACCTTGGTTTGACGATACCATTTTTGTCTTCATTGCCGATCATGGAATGCCACGAAATACGCCCTATGAACTTACACTTGCTCATCACCATACCCCTTTAATTGTTTACAATTCAACGCTATTTCAAAAACCGCAGTTAATTGAAAAAATTGGAAGTCAAATTGATGTATTGCCAACCATCATGGGCTTATTGAAATTGCCCTATTTAAACAACACCATGGGCATTGACCTTTTATCGGAAAACAGACCCTATGTGTTGCTCAATGACGATGATAAAATGGGCGTGCTTGATCATGAGTATTTGTATATTTTCAAAGAAAATGAATATCAGAAACTATACAAATACCACGAAAACAATTCAACGAGTTATACCGATATTTTGCCAGAAAAAGCTACAGAAATGGAGCAATATGCTCGTGCCTATTTGCAAGTTTATCAAAACATGTTGAAAACAAAGCAAACTTTCGTAAAAGAATAATATCCCTAAACCGCGACATCATACTCCCTTAAAGCATCGTTTAAAGAAGTTTTTTTGTCAGTACTCTCTTTTCTTGTCCCAATAATCAAGGCGCATGGCACCTGAAAATTGCCTGCTGGAAAAGTTTTGGTATAACTTCCGGGAATTACCACAGATCTTGCAGGCACCAAACCTTTTCGTTCTACTGGAGTGTCGCCGGTTACGTCGATGATTTTTGTTGAGGCCGTGAGCACCACATTGGCCCCTAAAACGGCTTCTTTTTCAACACGAACGCCTTCCACCACGATGCAACGAGATCCCACAAAAACATTGTCTTCAATGATGACAGGTGCAGCCTGAAGGGGCTCTAAAACCCCACCAATACCTACGCCACCACTCAAATGCACGTTTTGGCCAATTTGAGCACAACTGCCCACTGTAGCCCAGGTGTCAACCATGGTTCCTGCATCTACATAGGCCCCAATATTCACATAGCTGGGCATCATAATCACCCCCTTAGAAATATAGGCCCCGTGGCGTGCCACAGCATGAGGAACCACCCGAATTCCTTTGGCTTCATAGCCTCTTTTCAGAGGCATTTTGTCGTGAAATTCAAAAGGCCCCACTTCAATCGTTTCCATTTTTTGGATGGGAAAGTATAAAACAACTGCTTTTTTCACCCACTCATTCACTTGCCACCCATCACTTGTAGGTTCGGCTACCCTAAGGCTTCCTGCATCTAACTGTTCAACAACAGATCGGATGGCTTGTTGAGTCTCTGCAGTTTGAAGGAGCGAACGATCCTCCCATGCGCTTTCAATAATTTGGCGTAACGTCATTTTAATTTTTTTTCAAAGATACAACCCTAGGGCTGAATTCACGAATCATTTTAAATCCTTAACATATTTCGCCTTAAATTTGTAAAATCTATGAACCGAATTCTGGCTATCGATATTGGATTAAAACGTTGCGGCTTGGCCGTAACCGATGGTTTTGTGGGATTGGCCTCTGGTCTAACCACTGTGTCCACAAACCATTTAATTCCTTTTCTTTTAGACTATATTCCCAATGAATCTGTTAAAGAGATTGTAATAGGTGAACCCAAAAAACTGAACAATACCCCTTCAGAGTCTGCCGATTTTGTAGCTCAGATGGTGGCCCAAATTTCGACAAAATTTCCCTCAATGACCCTTCATAGGGTAGATGAACGTTTTACTTCTAAAATGGCTCAACGCACCCTCATTGATTCGGGTGTTCCCAAAGCTAAAAGAAGTCAAAAAGGCCTGATTGATGAAATCAGTGCAACACTCATATTACAATCTCATCTAGAAAAAACACAACAATTATGATAAGACCAATTGTGGCATACGGAGATCCTGTTTTAAGGTCTAAATGTGCAAACATTGATCAAAATCATCAGGATTTATCTACCCTTATAGATGATATGTTTGAGACCATGTATGCCGCAAATGGTGTCGGTTTGGCCGCTCCTCAAATTGGTTTGTCACTAAGGTTGTTTGTGGTGGATGCCAGTCCATTTGCTGATGATCCCGAACTATCAGCTCAACAAGCAAATGCATTACAAGACTTTAAAAAAGTTTTCATCAACCCCGAAATCATTGAGGAGACTGGCGTTTCAAAACCTTTTAATGAGGGCTGTTTAAGCATTCCCGACATTAGAGAAGATGTGATGCGACAAGAGCATGTTTTTATCCGATTTTTTGATGAAAACTTTGAAGAACAAGAACTCCACTTGGACGGTTTGGCCGCCCGTGTAGTGCAACACGAATACGACCACATCGAAGGGATTTTGTTTACCGACAAACTGAGTCCAATTAAAAAGCGACTTTTAAAAAATAAGTTAAATGCCATCAGTCGTGGTCAAGTCAATGCCGATTATAAAATGCGGTTTCCTGCCAAAACTAAAAACCGCTAGGCATGAAAAATTCAAGAAAAGCCCAGCTTGAGGCCCTTGATAAGTTGCTTACGGTCATGGATGAACTTAGGGCAGGATGTCCATGGGATCAAAAACAAACTTTTGAGTCACTTAGGCCACTAACCATTGAAGAAACCTATGAACTCAGCGAAGCAATTTTAAATCAGCAACCCGATGAAATCAAAAAAGAGTTGGGCGATTTGTTGCTCCATATTGTTTTTTATTCCAAAATGGGTAGCGAAAATGAGGCATTTGACATAGCTGATGTAGCTCAATCGATTACAGGAAAGCTCATTAAAAGGCATCCACATATTTATGGTGACCTCCAGGTTCAGAATGAAGATGAGGTTAAGCAAAATTGGGAAAAGCTTAAACTTAAAGAAGGAAATAAAAGCGTTTTGGCTGGTGTGCCTTCACAACTTCCTCCACTTGTCAAAGCCCATCGCATTCAGGAAAAAGCGGCCGGCATTGGTTTTGATTGGCCTACCCCTGATGGAGCACAGCAAAAAATCATCGAAGAACTAAACGAACTCAAATCCGCACTCGAACATGGAAGTGATTCTGAAAAAGAAGAGGAATTGGGCGATGTCATTTTTTCGTTGGTAAATTATTCGCGCTTATTAGGATTTAATGCCGACACTGCATTAGAACGTACCAACCTTAAATTCATGAAACGATTTTTGTGGATGGAAGAAAAGGCTGCCTTAAACGATAAAAAACTTTCTGATTATAAACTGAATGAACTTGAAACTTTATGGCAAGAGGCTAAAAAGCACTAAAGTTGTTTGAGTTGCTTTTTTTGTTCTTTTAGTTTATCTAGAATTTCTTTGCGATTTTCGATGTCTTTCACCACTTTTTTAAATACCGGATTGTCTTCACTGCCTTGTGAGAAAAATTGAAGATTGTTTTCGAGTTGATTTAATTCACTTTTGGTTTCATCAATTTTTCTTTGCAAACTCCCCAACTCTTTGCTAATGCCTTTTTCATCTCCCGACAATTGGTTGAGTTTGTTTTGGTATAGCGCTTTGTTTACTTTTTGCTTGTCATAACCGATCTCTTTGTAGGCTTTTTCTAAGGCCTTTTGGAAAGTCGCCATGGCTTTAGCTTCGTTTTTTCCAGCTGATCCCACTTGATTCCATTCGTCTTGAAGTGTAGCAATTTTTGTTTGAGCTGTTTCAGCCTCTTTTTCGTTTAGAGCATTTAAGGCTTCAGTGATCTTCTGTTTGGCTTCAAAATTTTGAAGCTCCTCCTCAGAAACCTTATTTTTATTTTTATCTAATTGCTCAAAATGCGCATTGCAAATACTCCTAAAAACCTTCCAAATCTTCTCATTCTGTCTTCGTCCAACATTTCCAATGGTTTTCCACTCTTTTTGAATGGCGATTATCTGCGTTGTGATCTCAGAAGTTTCTAAGTCACTTTCTGTTAATGATTTAACTCTCTCGATTAGCGCTTTTTTAAGAGCTAAATTCTTTGAAGATTCTTTCTTTTGTTGTCTGAAAAATAAATTTTTCTTTTTGTTGAAACTTCTTAAACTTGTTTTGAAATGGTTCCATACATTGCTGTTTTCGCTACGTGGCACTTTGCCCAATTCGAAAAAACGATCTCTTAGCTTTTCAAAAGTTTTACTTTGTTTAGACCAAGTTTTAAAACTATCGATATCTTGTTCCAACAACGACTCCATTTCCTGAATGACCTTCAATTTTTTTTGAAGGTTTTCTTGAAGAATATCTTCTAGGTGTGATAAATAGTGTTGTCTTTTATCGCGAATAACTTTGGTTAGTTCACTAAAGCGCTCCCAAAGTTCTTCTCTGTGTTCGGGTGCCACCGGGCCAAGCTCATCTTTCCAGCGTTTGTGAAGCTGTTGCAAATCCCTAAAAGCACGTTGGGCATCATCCAATTCTACTAGCTTTTCAGCTTGCGAGATAATGTTGGTTTTTTCCTCAAAGTTGTGCTTGTAGTCGAGCTCTCTAAGTTCTCTATTCAAATGGAGAAAATCATAGAAAATATTGACATGATGATGATAGGTTCTCCACACATTGTTGGCCTCTGCCCTTGGAACCGCTCCAACACTCTTCCATCGGCTCTGAAGGTCTTTGAACTGCTTGTATGTAGTGTTGATGTCCTGATCTATCGAGATTAAACCCTTCAGCTCTTCAATCAACTCTAGCCTGTTGTTTAGGCTCTCTTTCTGGCGTTGTTCAATGTTTTTATAAAAAGTGTTTCTCTTTCGCTTATAATCTCTTAACAGCAGGTCGTAGGACTTTTTATGGGGATTATAAAATTCAAAATCAATCTCAAGACCTCCTTCTTCAAGAAAAGTAGCCTTTTTTTCCTCAAACAGTGTGTTATACTTGCTTTCGAATGCTGATCGAAGTTGCTCAACTTGATTTCGGATAACCTTAATATCATCAGTTTTAAGCATTTTTTCAAATGCCGAAACCAAACTTTCGAGCGATAAATTTTCAAAATGGTTATGATCTTCTTGATTGTCATCTTCGTCTTCTTCCGATTCTTCGGGGCCTAGGTCTTCAAGCTCCTTTTCTTTAACAGCTTGGCTATCAGGATTTTGAGCACTTGTTTTTTCTACCTCATCGGATGATTGGTTTGAGATGTCCTCAGCGCTGGGAAGTGTATTTTGTTCGTCGTCCAACATTTTGATGGAATTTTATAATACACTTCGAATATAACAATTATTTCGAGATTTTAAAATGGTTGGGCATTCCACAAGCTCCAGGCGGCTTCCGCCTGTCCTTCAAGCATGGCCAATCCGCTGGCTGTTTTGGCGCCTTTGGCTTTCGCCGCTTTTAAAAAGGCTGTTTCGGGTGGGTTGTAAATTAGATCAAAAAACAGATGGTGCTCACCTACGTTTTCGTAGGGTAGCTTGGGTTTGTCCTCAATTTTCGGATGAGTGCCCACAGGTGAGCAATTCACGATGAGTAGATGTTCCTCTATTTGCTCAGGAGTGAGCTGATCATAGGTCCATTTGCCCTCTGAGGGTGTTCTTGAAACAACCTGACATGAAATGCCTAATTTTTGAAGGACATAAATCACAGCCTTAGAAGCTCCGCCAGAACCCAAAATCAAGCTTTTTTTGTGATCCTTTGTCAGCAATGGTTTTAATGCGTTTTCAAAACCAATACAGTCAGTATTGTAGCCCTTCAGTTGTCCGTCCTGAAGTTTTTTTATGGTGTTCACAGCGCCAATTTCTGCAGCCGTTTCATCGAGTTGGTCTAGATGCGAAATTACCTCCTGCTTATAGGGTATGGTGACGTTCATGCCAACTAATGAAGGGTTATCCCACAGAGCTTTAAAGCTCTCTAAATTGGGAAGGTCAAAATTGATATAACGGCAGTGTTCTAATCCAAGATGATTAAATTTTTCCGTAAAGTAACCCCTTGAAAATGAGTAGGCAATGTTTCTGCCTAGTAGTCCAAATAATTTATTTTGATTTTCCATATTCATATAGTCCTATCACAATAAACAAGCCCACTAAAATAGCCAAAACAACCCACCAGTTTTGCTGGCTCGCTAGATCAGGCCAATATCGTGAGAATTTTTCCACAATTAATTTCCCAGATGAATCTAGGCGAAATTCTCCATCTAGGCCTTTCAAATACACCGTTTTTTTCCAAGGCCAAACCATGCCTAAAGATCCCATTACAAAGCCAATCAGAAGTGCGTTGGTTTGGAGTTTAAAGCGTTCGAGGACATAACTTAGGATGTGTGAAAAAATAACCAAACCCGTTAGAGAACCTAAACTGAAAACAGCCATCACTACCAACAGGCGTTTACGGTCGGGATGAAAAATTTGAGAAATATTCCCTGTGAACAAATCTTTCAGGCTATCATAAACTGCATTCACAGCATCTACCAGCAAAAGCACATAGTTGCCTAACAACATGAGGAGAAATGATCCTGACAAGCCAGGCAATGTCATGCCTGTTATGCTAATCACTCCACAAAAAAACACAAAACCCAAATGGTCGTTTCCAGTAGCAGGATTCAGCATACTGATAGCAACTCCAAATGAAAACCCAAGAAAAGACCAAACAATATTGGTATAGTTCCATTTCTCAAAATATTTGATAAGGCACAATGCAGACCCTAAAATCATTCCAAAAAAAACACCCCAAACTAATGTTTCGTGTTTTTCGAGTGCAAAATCGAGAAGCTTTGAAACACTAAAATAACTGATGATCATGCCAAGAAACAGCAACCCCAAAAATCGTCCGTTGATGTAGTTGTAAAACAATGAAAATCGACAAGAAATCAGGAGCTTTAATGCTTTTTGATTTATTTTTTTTAAGGAATATATAAACTCTTCATAGAAGCCTGCCGCAATGGCTACAATTCCGCCCGATACTCCAGGCACTTTATTAGCGGCACCCATGGCAATACCCTTTAAAACTAAAAAAAATCGGTCTATTGGTGTTCGATTTTCAAAGATCATGCTTGATGTTTTTTCGAAGCGTAATGCAACAAATACAAAATCGATGCCCCCACCAACGCCATGCAAATGGCTGAGATGATTTGAGGATCTCCATCGAATGCCGTGGGCCATACACTTTTTTCTATCAAAGGCACTTGGATACCTTCGCTATTTGTACGCCATTGTATAACTGTTTTCCACGGCCAAACTTTGTTGAGCGACCCTGCCATCACGCCCGTCAAAAAAGCCATTGCTCGGTTTTTGTGATGTTTTAAAATCCAATGTAGGGAGGAGGAAAAAACTTTCAACCCCACCAAAGCACCTGCAGCAAGAATCGCAGCCTTTTTGAATCCAATCCCATCGAGGTGTAACATTTGGTTGATAATCTTCAGGGCTTCCTCATAGGCACCCAATAGCAACAGAATGAAAGCCCCTGAAATCCCTGGTAATATCATGGCCACTATAGCTAAAAGTCCACAAATGAAGAGGTATAAGCCACCGATTTCTGTTTGAATTGGGTTGATGATGGTGATGGCAAAGGCGATAATTGCCCCCATGATAAATGCTCCCCAAAGCCTAGGATGTTTGCCCTCGATTTGCTGAATCAGCATGACACAACTGGCCAAAATCAACCCAAAAAAGAAGGCCCAAAGCAAAATCGGATATAGGATTAAGAGTTTCCGAATTCCTTGGCTAAGCAAGAGTAAACTTGTGGCAATGCCTGTTAATAAGGGCAGCAGGAAAGATCCATTGGCTTGCTGCCAAGCGGCTTTCCACTTACCTTTTACTAATAGCTTTAGTGTGTGGACTCCTATACCGGAAATTGAATGTATCAGTTCTTCATAAATCCCTGTAATGAGCGCCAAAGTGCCTCCAGAAACCCCAGGGATTAAGTCGGCAATGCCCATAGCTATGCCCTTTAAATACAAAAAAAACTTGTTTTTAGATTGGGTGATCATACTCACAAAGATACTCAAAATCAATCGAGTTTGCTGGTCGTGTCTTTGGCTGATTTTAGTTGAAAGTTCGATTCAGACATTATAGGAAATGCGCTAGAATAATGTGCAAATTGTTTGGGGTTTAATTTGTAGGCATTTTTTAAATATAAGATTCCTTTTAAATGTTGTTTTGATTGGTAATAAAGACCCGATAATAGATACTGGATTTCAGATGATTTTGGAAACGACAACAGGGCTTTGTGCAAAACCTCTATAGCACGTTTTGTTTCTCCCATTGCACGCAGGGTTTCGACCCATTCTAACCATATTTGATATTCATGACAGCCTAAATCAATCAATTCTTTATAGGCCAAATCAGCTTCTTCAAAAAAGGATAAGGCATTGTTGCAATGTGCCATTTTTTTCCAAAGTACAATGTTGGTATTGTCAATTTGAAGTGCTTTTTTTAAATAATATAAAGCTTTCACGTATGCCTTTTGTGCCATAAAGTAATCAACGATGGCGATCCAGCCTTTTTCGAAAAGGGGATCTTCATGAACGGCTTTTTTGTAAAACTTTAATGCCAGTAAATCATTGCCTAATTCTTGGTGACAAGCGCCTATTCGCAGTAAGGCAAAGGCCGTTGGATCTTCAATCTCTAATGAGCTTTGATATTGTTCTATGGCTCGATTGAGTTGTCCTAATTTTTCTAAAGCTTTACCCATTTCAATATAGGCACCAACAAACGAGTCATCACTGATAATTGCAAAATCGAAGGCAGCCACAGCTTCTTCAAACTTGTCAAGGGCCATGTATTGTTTTCCCAATTGGTGCCAAGCAATTTCGTTGTAGGGGTTTTTGTCTATAAAATCACCCAAAAAATAGATTGCCCCTTGGTGATCGTCAAGGGATTCAAAGCAATAAATGACGTTGTATAAGGCTCCAACATCTTGATTGTCAGAATTTAGACTTTTAATGAAAAAATCTTTGGCCATCAAAAAATTGTCTAAAAACAAATATTCCATAGCCATTTGGTAATACATGGTCTCTGGAAAAGACGTGCAGGCCAAAGCCTTGTTGAGTTCTTCGATAGCCTCGAGGTGTTTGTTTTGCTTTGATAAAATAGCAGCTTTTTGCACATGGTAGTCCTCGGCTACTTCTGAAACGCCTTCTAATTCTTCGAGCAAAGCGATGGCTTTGTTGAGCTTGTTTTCACCTACATAAAATTCAATTCCTAATATTTTGATATCATAGGAATAGGGGTGTTGATTGCTACCAATATTAATGGCTTGGATGGTCTTTTGTTGTTGACCCGAATCTAAATAATATTCAATTATTCGAATAAAATCTTCCGAATCGAAGTATAAAACTTCGTTGGTTTTGAGCATTTTTTCAAAACGCCTAACAATTGTTTCTATGCTTCTTTCAGAATTTAGATCCATGAATGAACTTGATACTTATAAAGTTAGACCAATTTGTTTTAAAATGCTGTTTTGGTTCTAGGTTTTTTCAACAAACTAATCAACATTTTTTTCGTTATGAATTTCGTTGAGTGTTTCAAGAATAATACGACAACCCTTTTGGATTTCTTCAACTGAAATGGTGAGGGGTGGTGTGATTCGAACAGCCTTTGTTTCGAACAAAAGCCAAAACAAGATCAATCCTTTGTCCATGCATTTGTGAACGAGTTTGTTGGCGATCTCCGCATCGGGAAGCATGAGTGCAAGCATGAGCCCTTTGCCTCGAATTTCTCTAATGAGCGGGTGTGTCAATAGTCCTCTTATAATACCTTCTTTTTCTAGGGCTTTGAGCATGAGGTTTTCTTCGACAATTGTTTCTAAAGTAGCTTTAGCTGCAGCTGCAATGACAGGATGTCCTCCAAATGTGGTGATATGTCCAAGTTTTGGATGATGTTGAAGTAATTTCATATGTGTTGCAGAGGCACTAAAAGCACCAATCGGAAAACCGCCACCAAGCCCTTTCCCCATAACAACAATATCGGGTTCAATTCCAAAGTGTTCGAAGGCGAACATTTTGCCTGTTCGTCCTATTCCAGGTTGAATTTCGTCTAATATCAGCAAGGCACCCACTTCGTTGCATCGGGCTCTTACTTTTTGAAGATAATCGAATTGGGGCACAATAAAACCTGCGCCTCCTTGAATGGTTTCGAGTATAACTGCGGCTGTTTGCCGATCGATTTGATTTAAGTCAGAGGACTTATTAAATTCTATAAAGGATATCCCGGGCAGCAAAGGTCTATAGCCACTGATTCGATTTTCAACGCCCAAAACACTCATGCTTCCCTGAGTGTTGCCATGATAGGCATTTTTGGCGGCCACAATTTTTGGTCGACCTGTGACACGTTTGGCCAATTTCATAGCACCTTCGATGGCTTCTGTGCCTGAATTGGTCAGGTAGGTAGTTTCTAATTTCGAGGGTAGATGTGTGGCCAAGAGTCTTGTGAGCTGAACAACAGGTTCTTGAATGAACTCGCCATAAACCATAACATGCCAATAACTTTCGAGCTGTTGTTGCACGGCCTTCACCACTTTATTGGGTCGATGACCTAAACTGCAGGCCGAAACGCCTGCTACAAAATCTAAATATTTCTTCCCTTCAGCATCAATGATATAGGAGCCTTCGGCCGAAACGATTGTTTTGCCCAACGGATGGGGGGTTGTTTGTGCCTGATGCGCAAAAAAGTATTCTTCTAGTTTGCTCATTTAGGGATTTTGCTTAGACGATTTCTTGAGGGGGTTTTTGAGGTTTTCAAGATTGGTAATGGGGCTGCAATTGGCTTTGGTTTAGTATTGGTAGATTTCTTAGAAGGAGGGTTTCCATTGCTTGGCATCTGTAGGGTTTCTTCGTCATCGAGAGGCATAACAATTCCTTTAATTGGAATCAGTTTTAGGGCTTTGTCAGCAGGACTAAAAAGATCGTCAACCGAGTTTATTTGATCAGCGTCTCTCCATTGAAAACCTATAAGTTTACGTTCGCTAATGGGCAAATCAGCCTCAGGGTAGATGGTGCCTTCTGGTTTAGTGAAAAAAGTAATGACTTCAATAGCATTGTTGTTTAATTCCATTCGAAGGGCACTGCAAATGGCTTTGTCAATTCCGATCATTTCTGAACTGCTTTCTTCGTAGAGATAGTATATCATCTCTGTGTTTTTTACAATGTCAATAATTTTAAGCCTGTTGTTTTCAAATTTTCCATTGAGGAAAATGCCTTTGACTTGGTTGTAATTGTCTTTGCCTAAAGTGTCTTTTTCAATTACAAAAGCGTTGTTTAAAATTTTCAAAGAGTCCAATTCTTGGGTAATTGTGTCTGAGATGAGGTGGACAACATCGCCCAACAACTGGCTACCCCCAGACCAAAGCACAGGGTTGATGGCTGCGATTTCTGAAGGGGTTAAAATTTGTCTTTGCCTTTTGGTAAGCGGCTTACGCAGCAGTTGTGTTAGCCCTGTTTTTTTGTTGACATGTACCGAATCTGCTCTTCCGCTGAGTGTTTTTCCAAAAATCCGAACGTCATAATAGCCTCGAATGATCCTATCTTCTGGTTTGCCTGTGGCTATCAAAGTATCGGCATGGATATAGAGGGAGTCCTTTTCAACCAAATTAATGGCTAGTGCTTTTTTGGTGATAATGGCGGAGTCCTTTTCTTTGAAAACTTCGGCATAATGCCCTCTAATAATAGAGTTGTTTAGTGTGTCCGTTAATTTAATGTTGTTTGTGGCAGCAGCATAGGATAAATGGTTATCAAAATATAGACTATCACCTTCAATCAATCTAAAATTATAGTTGATTTCGGCATCTTTTACAAAAAAACCTCTCTTGTTTCGAGTATCATAAAAACCTCTCTTACAAAAAATGTCATAGTCTTCACCCACAATGGTTGTGGGGCCGTAGAAAAAGGCGTAGTCAGAATCAGTGTAATAATCTAATTGGTCGGAAGTGACCACATAATCGGGGTGAATAATTTTCACTTGTTTTTTGAAGCGGTATTTATTTTGCTTGCTGTAAAACCGTCCAGACAAACTTTCAATGGTCGTTAGACTGTCTTTCACTGTTCCAGGAGTGCTGTAAAAGGCCTGTTCGAGGTTACGATCATAGTTTAGGCTATCGGTGGTGAGTACCATTTGCTTGTTTTCGAGGCGTACGTTTATTTTAGATTTGGCGAGTTTTAAGTTTCCATCATATTCAATATAGTCACTATCGAGTTTTAGGGTGTCGCCTTGTCGAATTTGCACATGGCCATAGGCTTTAAAGAAGTTTTGTTGTTTATAGAAAATTGCACGATCGGCATAGATGTCCATGCCTTCATGAAAAAGGTAAACTCGAGTTTTTTCATTTCGGCTTAGAATGTTGGCGCCAGGATATTTGGCTTCATCCATATTGAAAGATCCAGACTGGCGAATTTCAATGGCTGTGGTTTGTTGGGCATAGCCAAAAAGTATTCCTTGAAGGAAAAAAAACACGCTAACTAAAAACTTTTTCACCAGAAAGAAATTTGTTCAAAAATAGCGCTTTTTAAGCTAGACCTATCTAAGCAATGTTTGTTTACGATCGGGACCTACCGAAACTAGAGTGATTGGAGTGGACAAAGTTTTTTCGATATAATCAATATAATCCAAAAGTTGCTTGGGCAATTCCTTTACATCGGTCATTTTTGTTAAATCTTCCTCCCAGCCCTCGAAATCTTTGTAAACAGGCTCTAAAAATTCGGGCTCGATCGAGTAGGGTAGGTGATCTATTTGTGTTCCTTTATAATTGTAGTGGGTGCAAACTTTAAGGACATCAAAACCAGACAATACATCGGCCTTCATCATCATCAATTGTGTTACACCATTGACTTCAACGGCATATTTTAGGGCAACCAAATCTAGCCAACCGCAACGACGTGATCGTCCGGTAGTAGCCCCGAACTCATGACCCACTTTTTGCATTCTTTGTCCTATGCTGTCGTGAAGTTCTGTTGGGAAAGGCCCACTGCCAACACGGGTGGTATAGGCTTTAAAAATACCATAAACTTCTCCAATGTTTCCAGGCGCAACCCCTAAACCAGTACAGGCACCAGCTGCCGTAGTGTTTGAGGAAGTTACGAAGGGATAGGTGCCAAAGTCTATATCGAGCAAAGATCCTTGTGCACCTTCAGCCAAAATGGTTTTGTTGGATTGCATGGCTGTGTGTAAATAGTGTTCACTATCGATAAGTTGTAACTTATTGAGGAATTCTATGGCTTCAAAAAAATCATGTTCTAATGCCTCTAAATCATAATTCAATTCTACATTGTAAAACTGAATCATGGCTTCATGTTTACGGGCCAATGCGCGATATTTTTTCTTCCAATCGGGCTGTTCAATATCCCCCACTCGAATGCCGTTTCTTCCGGTTTTGTCCATGTAGGTTGGACCAATTCCTTTGAGTGTTGACCCAATTTTTGCGACACCTTTAGCGGCCTCTGAGGCGGCATCGAGCAACCTGTGTGTGGGTAAAATCAGATGCGCTTTTCTAGAGATAAGTAGCTTTTTTTGAATGTCTAAACCAAACGGACTTAAGTTGTCGAGTTCTTTTTTAAAAATTACTGGGTCTATTACAACCCCATTGCCAACAATGTTGAGGGATTTGGGGTGAAAAATTCCTGAAGGGATTGTGTGTAATACATGTTTGATACCGTCAAACTCAAGTGTGTGACCAGCGTTTGGCCCTCCTTGAAATCGTGCAATGATATCATAATTTTTTGTGAGTACGTCCACAATTTTCCCTTTGCCTTCATCTCCCCACTGAAGGCCTAATAGCAAGTCAACTGCCATAATATTGATTATTCGTTTTGTTTTTTGGTTCCGTAAAAATACAGCGAATGGCTGTGTATATTAATATTGAAAATTTCTTCTATCGATTGTTTAATGGCTTGAATTCTGGGATCACAAAATTCCTTAACCTCACCGGAGTCTGTTAAGATTACGTGGTCGTGCTGACGATCGAAATACGACTTCTCGTAATAGGATTGATGGGACCCAAACTGATGCTTTCTAACCAAACCACACTCTAGCAAAAGCTCTATAGTGTTATAGAGTGTAGCACGACTCACTCGATAGTTTTTGTCCTTCATTTTAAAATAAAGGGTTTCGATATCGAAATGTTCGTTGCTGTCATAAATCTCATGGAGAATTGCAAAACGCTCGGGTGTTTTTCTGTGTTCATTCGCATCTAGAAATTGAATGAATACATTTTTAACCGTTTCCTGATTTTTCAGATTGCTCATGGGCTCTTGCTCAAGGCACAAAAATACGGAACTTTAATCAATCTCTAACGACTTTATCCACGCCATTTAAATCGGATATTTTGCTGATGAGACGTTCAAGGATAATGTTGTTTTTCACTTTCACAACCAAACTGCCTGTAAACGTGCCGTGTTCGGTGTCGAATGACATTTTTTGAATGTTAACATTAAGATTGTTCGAAATGATTTTTGTGATCTTACTCACCAGGCCAAGGTTGTCAATCCCCGATAGTCTTATGGTGGCCGTAAAATCTTCTTGAGTGGAATCGATCCATTTTGCCTGAACAATTCTGTAGGCAAATTTCGATTGAAGACTTAAAGCATTTGGACATGTTTTTTTGTGAATCTTAATGCCATCATTCACGGTTACAAAGCCAAAAACATCGTCACCCGCAATCGGGTTACAACAGGCCGCTGTTGAATATTGTAGTTTAGACTCGTCTTTGCCAAAAACCAGTTGATCGTAGTTGTTTGTAATCTCTTGATTGTCAATAGATTTAACAATTTTATTGTCGCTTCTAGATCTAAAAAAGTTTAGCAGTCGATTGTTTTTACTCGCCGAAAACTTCTTCAATTTTTCGTTGTCTATTGTGCCTATTCTAACACGATAATAGAGATCGAGACTGGTTTTAAGTTTGAAGTAATTTACCAAAGAGTTTATGGTTTTGTCATCCATTTTAAACTTCATTTGGCGAAGCTTTCTTCTGAGCAGTTCTTTTCCTTCTTCGGCTACTAATTTCTTTTCGTTGGCTAGAGCAGATTTTATGTTTGAACGTGCCCTTGCAGTCTGTGCAAAATCGAGCCAGTTCGAAGTGGGTTTGGAATGCTCCGAGGTGATGATTTCTACCTGATCACCACTTTTTAATTCGCGGCTTAGCGGAACAATTTTTCCGTTGACTCGTGCGCCTCGAGTATGCAAACCAACCTCGGTGTGAATGCTAAAAGCAAAGTCGATAGGAGTGGCTCCTGATGGCAATGATTTGAGCTCTCCCTTTGGGGTAAAAACAAAGATTTCTGTGGAATAGAGGTTTAACTTAAATTCTTCTACAAAATCTATTGCGTTTTGATTGGCGTTTTCGAGAGCCTCTTGAAGTCTGTTTAACCAAGATTCTAAACCACTTTCATCATTGGCGCCGTTTTTATACTTAAAATGCGCCGCATATCCCTTTTCAGCAATTTCATGCATTCTTTCGGAACGAATCTGAACTTCGACCCATTTGCCTTGTGGCCCAACTACGGTGATGTGCAAAGCTTCATAACCTGTCGATTTGGGTGCAGAGATCCAATCTCTTAGCCGCATGGGATTTGGTCTAAAATAGTCAGTAACGATAGAATAAATCTTCCAAGCAATAAATTTTTCGTTTTTTTCGGTGGCTTTATAAACGATTCTTATCGCAAATTTGTCAAAAACCTCGTCGAACTTGATGTTTTTGGTCACCATCTTTCGGCGGATCGAATAAATAGACTTTGTTCTTCCTTGTATAGAATATTTTAGTTTTTCCTTAAGCAGCCCATTGTCTATGATATTGCTAAAGTTTTCTATGTATTTATCCTGATTGGATTTCGATTCGGCCAAGAGGGCTTCCAAATCTCTATAAACTTCTGGCTCTGTGTATTTTAAGCCTAAATCTTCAAGCTCAGTTTTGATGTTGTAGAGTCCAATACGGTGGGCTAATGGTGCATAGATGTAGAGGGTTTCTGAAGCAATTTTAAGTTGTTTGTGCTCTGGCATAGATCCCATGGTGCGCATGTTGTGAAGTCGATCCGCAATTTTGATAATAATTACGCGAACATCTTCGTTCAGCGTCAACAACATTTTTCTAAAATTTTCTGCTTGATGGGAAATGTGGATTTCGTTTTTTAGATTCGAAATCTTCGTAAGCCCATCAACAATCTTAGCGATAGTTTCACCAAATATTTGCTCTAAATCTTGAAGATTATAGGAGGTGTCTTCAACGACATCGTGCAACAAAGCAGCAGAAATGGAAGTGGCATCAAGTCCAATGTCGTGGGCCACAATTTTGGCCACGGCAATGGGGTGCATCACATAGGGTTCACCTGACTTTCGTCTTTGTTCTTTGTGTGCATCCACAGCTACGTCGAATGCCCGTCGTATCAGTTTTTTGTCATCGGCAGATAATCTTTGATAACTGCTTCTGAGCAACTCTTTATACTCTTGTGCAATGAGCTGATTTTCTTTGGTTGTGTCTATGACCTCCATCCCATAAAAATACACATTTTTTTTAAACCCTACTCAAGATTTTTTCTTTTGCGTTGTGCTTCAAAAATGAGCACTGCCGCAGCGACAGAAACGTTCATAGAGTCTATTTTTCCTTGCATTGGAATGCAGATATTTTGCCATGCCGCGTTGCGCCATGCCATGCTGAGCCCTTCTGATTCTGTGCCGACCACTATGGCAGTGGCGCCCTTACAATCCATTTGAGCATAGTCTATGCTATTTTGTAAGGTGGCGGCCAAAATACGAACCTTATTTTTTAGAAGAAAATCAATGGTTTCGTTTGTTTTGGCGATCGCTATTGGAATGTTAAAAGCAGCCCCAACACTGGCCCTTAAAGTGTTGGGGTTGTAAATATCTGACAGGGGGTCGGCAATAATCACTGCATCGACGCCTGCAGCTTCAGCCGTGCGCAACAAAGCACCAAGGTTTCCTGGTTTTTCTGGAGATTCTGCGATGAGCAGGAGTGGATTTGCACCAAGTTTTAGATCTGAAAGCGCGTGAGATTTTGTTTTAAAGACTGCTATTGCACCTTCAGTAGAACCTCGATAGGCCAATTTGTTATAAACCGATGATGACAAGCTAGCGACCCTGTTTTGGAAAGTATTTCCCCATGTATTTAACTTACTTTCTTCAAGTAATGAAGAGCAGATATAAAGCATTTCAAGATCAAATCCCCCTTCTATGGCTAGCTCAATTTCTCGAACACCTTCTAAAACAAATCGCTGCAAATCTTTTCTCTTTTGCGCTTTTTGCTGAAGCTGTAGAAGTGATTTAACAGCAGGATTTTGAGTGCTTTCGATGTGTTTCAAAGGATTTTTTTTTGCTATACAAATCTATGAATTCCCTTAAAATATCCCTTAAAATGAATAGGACTTTGTTTTTTACAATTCAAAAATTTATTTTAGCCCCAATGATTGATAATGCCCAACAATTCACCACAATTTTGGTTGACGATGAGTCGAGTAATTTAGAGTTATTGTCTTATTATATTGAAAAATATTGTCCTAAACTTAAAATTACGCGCCAAATTTCTACCCTAAAAGAAGCAATTAAAGTGCTGTCTTCTACCCAACCAAACGTTCTTTTTTTGGATATTGTATTGGATGAAGGGGACGCTTTCGATGTGTTAGAAGCGATTGATTACTCCAAAACACAAGTGATTTTTTGCACCGCTTACGACAAGTATGCCATAAAAGCCTTTCGCTATCACGTTGCCGATTATTTACTAAAACCCATAGAAATTAAAGAACTTGTTGACACTGTTCAAAATGTAATTGATCGAATGCAATCTCAGGATACGCCACAGCAAAATAACATTGAAAAAATCCAGGGTGATTTGCAAAAAGTGGCTGAAAGCAGCAAAGTGCTAAAAGTTGAAGGGAAGCGCGGGACGCAATTTGTTCGTTTTGGAGATGTTGTTTTTTGCGAAGTAATCCCACAATCAAAATCTGAAATTCATTTTACTAATGGTGAATCGGTTGTGGTAAACTACAACAACGTTGAGTTGTTTAGAAAACTCAATTCCCCCATGTTTTTTAAAATCAGCAGGTTTCACCTCATTAATATTTATGAACTGAAAAGTGTAGAAAAAGAACATGGCTTGCATTGCTTTATGTCAAACATGGCACGCTTGCCTATTTCAAGATTGGCCTATAATAGTTTGATGGAACACATGGAAAAGGAAATTAAAAATTGTCCATAAGTCATTCGGTTTTGTTGTCAATAATATTTCCTTAATTTTGTATCAAATCGGGATGATTTCTCTCCACAAGTAGGAATTTTTTTTGCTCATTAAATCAAATTATCATGTCAGCTGAAACATTGAATCCTAGTCTGTCTAAAGAATATCAAGATCTCGAGTCTGCCTACGGCGCCCATAATTATCATCCATTACCTGTTGTGCTTTGTAAAGGAGATGGCGTTTATGTTTGGGATGTTGAAGGTCAAAAGTATTTTGATTTTTTATCGGCTTATTCTGCTGTGAATCAAGGTCATTGCCACCCCAAAATCGTTGGTGCATTGTTAGATCAGTCAAAAAAACTTACGCTCACTTCTCGTGCATTTTATAATGACCAACTGGGTCCATTTGAGGCTTTTGCAACCCATTATTTTGGTTTCGATAAATTATTGCCCATGAACACAGGTGCTGAAGCGGTTGAAACCGCCATTAAATTGGCGCGCAAATGGGGTCATGAAGTAAAAAGAGTGCCCATCAACCAGGCGCAAATTGTAGTTTGTGAAAAAAACTTTCATGGCCGCACCACAACCATCATCTCATTTTCTAGTGATGAAGATGCAACCAAAAGTTTTGGCCCCTATACTCCAGGTTTTATCAAGATTCCATATTCAGATGCCAACGCCCTAGAAAAAGTATTGCAAGAAAACCCAAATATTGTTGGGTTTTTAGTAGAACCCATTCAGGGCGAAGCTGGGGTTTTTGTTCCCGAAAATGACTTTTTGAGAAAAGCCAAGGCTATTTGCCAAGCACATGATGTTTTACTCATAGCCGACGAAGTGCAAACTGGAATTGGGCGCACAGGAAGTTTGTTGGGTGTTTGTGGGCATTGTTCCTGCGAAACAAGTTGCGAGCGACAAGATACTTTTGTTGAACCTGATATTCTGGTGTTGGGCAAAGCCATCAGCGGAGGTGTGTATCCTGTGTCAGCAGTTTTGGCCAATAACTCCATTATGGAGGTTATTAAGCCAGGCCAGCACGGCAGCACTTTTGGCGGCAATCCGCTTGCCTGTGCGGTAGCTAGGGCAGCTTTAGATGTTGTGGAAGAGGAGCGTCTTGCCCAAAATGCTCGAAGATTAGGAAATTTGTTTAGAGCTGAACTTTCTTCCTACATTGCGCATAGTAGCATTGCAACATTGGTTCGTGGTCGAGGTTTGTTAAACGCAATAGTGATCAACGATAGTGAAGAGAGTGATACGGCTTGGCAAATTTGCTTGGGGTTAAAAGAAAATGGGCTACTGGCCAAACCCACTCATGGCAACATCATTCGTTTTGCGCCACCCTTAACCATTTCTGAAACGCAACTAAGAGAATGTATTCAAATTATCATCACTACACTAAAAAACTTTGAACCTTAAATCAACATAATAATGGAGACGAATCAAAACACACTTGAAATCACAAAAGAAATCCGTTCACTTTTAAGCAAAGCTGCGGGATGGGCACACTTCATCGCCATAGTAGGTTTTGTCATGGTTGGATTTATGCTTTTAATGTCTTTAGTGATCGGCTCTGTTTTGCAGAATTTGAATGGAAATGAAGCTTTGGGAATCTATGAAGGCATGCCAGTTGGCGCTATCTCATTGTTGTATGTTTTTATTGCTATAATTTATTTTTTTCCCATTCTTTATCTTTTTCAATTTTCTAAACGTATGCGTGCCGCCCTCAGAGAGGATGACCAAGAATTGCTTTTGGGAGCTTTTAAAGGCTTAAAATCTCATTATAAGTTTATAGGAATTATGACCATAATTATGATCAGTTTATATCTGCTTATTTTGTTAGTCACTATTGTTGGAGGTGCTCTTGGAGCCATGGCTTTTTCGTAACATGCAACGCGTATATCTTGACAATGCCGCCACTACTTGTCTTCACAAAGAAGTTGTGGATGCTATGGCCTCAGTTCTTCAAAACACTTTTGGAAATCCGTCTTCTATTCATGCCTCTGGTCGTGAGGCTCGTGCATTAATAGAACTGTCTAGAAAAACTATTGCGAAGCAACTAGGCGCAAAACCAGCTGAAATTATATTTACTTCTGGTGGTACTGAAGCCAATAATATGATTTTAACTAGTGCGGTTAGAGATTTGGGGGTTACATCTATCATTACTTCACCCATTGAACACCATGCTGTTCTTCACACTGTAGAAGCTTTACACAAAAATTATGGGGTTTCTTTAAAATTCGTTGAATTAGAGGCCACAGGCACACCAGATTATGAACACTTGGAGCAATTGTTGTCTTCCAGTAATGAAAAGACATTGGTTTCTTTGATGCACGTTAATAATGAGGTCGGCACCTTGGTTGACCTAGAAAAGGTAGCCTTTCTGTGTGAAAAATATCAGGCACTATTTCATTCCGATACAGTGCAGTCGATAGGGCATTATGCTATTAATCTTGAAAAAATTCCTATTCATTTTTTGGTTGCTGCTGCACATAAATTTCATGGCCCAAAAGGAATAGGTTTTGCTTTTGTTAGGAAAAATAGTGGTTTGGGATCTTTTATTTTGGGTGGTGCCCAGGAGCGTGGTCTTCGGGCTGGAACAGAGGCTGTCCACAACATTGTGGGCATGGAAAAGGCATTTTCTTTAGCCTATTCAAATTTAGAAAAGGATCGTGCTCAAATTTTAGAATTAAAAAAATATACACAAAGCCAGCTAGAAGATAAATTAGAAGGGGTTGTTTTTAACGCCTGTTGCACCAATGCAGAGAAAAGCACTTATACTGTTTTGAATTTTCGCATTCCAATGTCTGCTGAAAAAGCACAATTGTTGTCTTTTCAACTCGATTTACAAGGCATCGAATGTTCGCGTGGGAGTGCTTGTCAGGCAGGGAGTGAGTCGGGTTCCCATGTTTTGCAATTTCTTAATCCCGCTGTTGACCAACCTTCATTGCGTGTGTCTTTTTCAAAATACAATACCACTTCGGATGTAGATCGTTTGGTTGATTTTTTGGCCAACTACCAAAAGGATTAAAACGCTGCGCTGAATTTTAGGTTGAAAATTCGTGGTGTCATATAGTTGGGAATGGCATATTGATTTTTGGAAAACACATCTCTGACCCAAGTGTTGGTGATGCTATTTTGAACATCAAATAGGTTGAAAATTTCAAAACCACAATTAAAGTGTTTGATGCCTAAAAATGATTTTTCTTTGGAATTTTTGTTGTCTTTAATGACATAAAAAATACCCAAATCGGCACGAAAATAATCTCTCAACCGCAGTTGATAGTCATAGGGGTTGGCATAACTTGGTGATCCTCCTGGAAGTCCCGTATTATAAACCATATTGATTAAAAGTTTTAACTTGGGTAATCGGGGGACATAATCCTGAAACATGAAAGCCATTTTTAGTCGCTGATCTGTTGGGCGGGCAATATAGCCTTGATTTTCAATATTTTCTTCTGTTTTTAATAACCCAACACTAATCCAAGATTCGGTGCCTGGAACGAACTCTCCATTGAGTCGTAGATCCAAACCTGTCGCGTAGGCTTTGGTATTGTTTTGTGCTGCATAGCGAATGCGAACATTTTCAAGGGTGTAGGGATTAACGTCAAATAAACTTTTATAATACAATTCAGATTGCAATTTGAAAGGCCTGTTGTTCCACAAAAAGCTATAATCGTGTCCAATTAAAAAGTGCCAAGACTGTTGGGCTTTAACGTCTGGAGAAACCAATCCTTTAAAGTTGCGCAATTCTTTATAAACAGGGGGTTGGGCGTAGTTCCCGATGGCCATTCTAAAAAGCATGTCCTTGTCCCAATTGGGCTTCCAAGAGACTTGTGCCCTAGGACTGAATATTTGCTGTTGATGTCCATCGAGCTCCCAATTTTGCGCCCGAACACCAAGGTTGTAAAACCATTGATGTTCATTCACTTCTTGTTGGTAGCTCCATTGTGCATAGGCACTTATGCGGTTTATTGTAGTATTGTTTTTTTGTAAAATATATTGATAGGGAACCAGCGGTCCAGTGTAAGGGGTATAGGGTTGGTCGCGTTTAGGGTCATGATCTGGAGGTCGTATTGAAAACCCCGCCGAGTCGATGACTTCCCATTCCACAATCCGATCTTTGATAGCTTCTTTTTTCCATGTCACGCCAGCTTGAAAATGATGATCATTTTTCATGTGTGAGAATTTCAGGTTGGCTTGCATGATCCGTGCATTGAGCTGATTTCTGGCGTGTGTTTGTTGTGCTCCAATGGTGTTCACGAAGTCCACTTCGCCCAACTGATTGTCCCCTAAACTATTGTTGGGAGTTCCAAGACCGTAGGCGGCGATAATGTCAAAATTTTCTTGCTCTTTGGCGTGATATACTGAGAAAGATCCCTTGAGAAAACTGTTGCTTGACAAACTGTATACAGTTCTTAATGCAGCTGCTGCAGTTGTGTATATATCTTCTTCTTTTCCCTCATAATAGACCACAAGCGCTTTGGGATCTTGGATGGTGCCAAAGTTGGTTTGCCTACTCATAGGCATGAAGTTGTATTCGTTAGAGGAAAGGCTACCAAAAAAATTGATGGTTAGATCTGAGGAGGCTTTATAGGTCCAAAATGTTTGGGCATCGGCGAACCTGGGGTCATAATTTGTTTTAATTTCTTTTTGACTCACAAAAAGACTATTGTCACGGTAGCGAACTCCAGCAACTCCGGTTAGGGTGTTTTTGTTGTTGGTCATTTCAAAAGTCACATCTCCACCCAGCAAGCTCATGTTGGCCGTGGCTTTGGGTGCCACGGGAGTCTTGTAGGTAATGTCTAACACTGATGAGAGTTTGTCTCCATATTTGGCTTGAAAACCTCCTGCCGAAAAGTCGGCATTCTGAATCATGTTTGGGTTTAAAAAACTGAGCCCTTCTTGTTGCCCTGATCGAATTAAAAAAGGTCGATAAACTTCGATGTCATTCACATAGACTAAATTTTCGTCATAGTTTCCACCTCTTACAGCATATTGGGTGCTGAGTTCATTGTTTGAATTAACCCCTGGTAAGGTCATCAAAAGATTTTCAACCCCTGCGTTGGCCCCTGGCAAATTTCGAATGGATTCGGGGTTTAATTGCTTAACTCCGCTCACCACTCGACTCCGACGCGCATCCACAATGACCTCTGCGATTTGCTGAATGGAAACATCCATTAGAGGATGAAATTCATATTCCTCATTATTGGAGAGTTTTAAACTGAGTTGAATACTCTTATGTGACAGGTGCGAAAAAACAACCGTGTGGGTTTCGTTGGCTTTTAATTTCAACAGATAAAAACCATTGCTATTGGTAGTGGTTCCGTTGCCATCACTAAAAACACTCACGTTGGAAAGGGGTTGGTTGTTACTATCTAAAACAATTCCTTTTAACACGCCAGTTTGTGCGAAAGTTTTGGTGATAAAGAGTAATGTGCAAGCGATGAACAATCTATTCATGATGAGTTGTTTTTCTATAGAAATAGGCTTTGTAAACGGTTTCATTTCCCACCTTGTCTGTTACGACGAGTTCGAGTAAGTGTTTGGTGCCTTCTAAAGGATGACTGTCAAAATGAAAAGTCAGAAGATTGTTTTTATATTCATATTCAAACAAGGCCCATTTTCCATCAATTGTGCCCCTGTATTGTCCAATTCCCGTTTGCGCATCTTTGATTTTAAAACTTAGACTTTGGTAGTTCGAAACCCATTTCCCATCTGAAAAATTGATTGGGGAGATTGTAGGTGCTACACTATCGACGCCTTTCACGAATTTCCCTAAACTTTTGGTTCGTGCAACCCAGGCATTCCCTCTTTT
>CAYZFD010000001.1:80948-151148 GCA_964477735.1 uncultured Flavobacteriaceae bacterium | reverse complement strand
CTACCGACACTCAAGTCACCACAATCGACTTTGGTGATGGCAGTTGCGACACTTTAGTTGATGTGACCACCAATGGCGTAACCGAAACTGTTGATTTAAGCACCCTAAAGCGGGAAAGGAAATTTAAACGCCTCCATAAAAAATGGAGGAAAAAAGGAGATTAACCTATTTTCAATTATTAATTAGGGTGTAATTCAATTATTGCACCCTTTTTTTATGCCTTAAAAAAAGCCAAATGTGCCAAATCCTCTCCTGTTTGATATCCAATAGCCACACCCATTCCTCCCAAACGAATCCCACAATAAACGTGTTGATCCACTTGCTGCACAATGGGTTTTTTGCGGTCTCCTAATCCCATAATACCGCTCCATCGGGTATCAATTTCAACGTGCTGATTGGGTAAAATTGTTTGATAAAGCAGCGATTCCAATTTAGATTGGATGGCTTTTGTAGTTGCCATTTCTGTTGTAGTCTCACCCTCAAAATCAAGGTTTCTCCCCCCGCCGAGCAATATTCTATTGTGGATATTTCTGAAATAATAATACCCTTTGTCCAAATGAAAAGTGCCCTTAATATGCAAGTTTGAAATGGGCTTAGTCACCAACACTTGTGCACGAGCAGGAGTTAGCTGTTGGGGAAACCATTTTTGAGCAAAACCATTGGTGGCTATACATAGTTTTTTGGTCTCTAAAGTCCCAATTTGTTTAACCTGAAGAATAACGCCTTCGGCTGAAGTTTGATAATTTTCAACCTCGCAAGTATTTAAAATGAAAATGTTTGCCAGATGGCAAGCTTTTATGAGGGCATTTAACATTTTTCCTGTATCGACTTGTCCTTCAAATGAATTAAAAAACACTGATTTTTCAATGTTTTTGAAGCAAAAACCATCTCTTTTGACCGAAAAAACCTCTTTTTTTACCGAAAACGCATCTTTGCAAATTTCATTAATCATAGGAATTTGACTCATGCATTGCTCAAAAAACTCAGGGTCATTTTGGAGAAAAAGTTCATAACCACCCCATTGTTTAAAGTCAATGACCTGATCTCCCAAACGTGCACGAAGTTTTTGTAGTCCAACAAAGCGCGCACGAAGAAGTTGCAAAACCTCATCGGGTGTATGTGTTTCGAGATCATTAAGAATTTCAGACACACTTCCAAAACAGGCAAAACCAGCGTTTTTGGTGCTGGCCCCATTGGGTAAAACACTTCTTTCTAAAACTATAATACGCGCATTTGGATGCTTTTCCCTTAATGCTAGTGCGCAACTCAATCCTACAATGCCACTTCCAACTATGGTATAGTCAATCTTATTTAGAAATGTTTCAGTTTCCCAATAGGAAAAATTCATAACAAGCTTAAATCAATGGTTATTGCTTCTCCTAAACAACCTTTTAACCAATAACAAGGACGTTTAGCTAGCCGTTGTGTGACCCATCACAAAAAGGCCCATCTGAGGTTTTGCCACAATTGCAAAGCGAAAAGCGACTTCTTGTGGGAATTACTTGACCATCAGAATCAAGCAATACAACGCCTTTGGCATTGAGCACGGTTAATTTTCCAGTTTTAGAAATTTGAATGGTGGGTTTATTATCTTCCATATTGCATTTTTCTCAAAAATACAACCCTTTTGTAAACTTTAAAAATTCTTAACAAGCGAATCATTTATTTTCAAGAGTAAAGTCATGATAATGAGTTGAAAAAATTAAAATGAAATCGATTACAATTTTTTGTTTAAATTTATTGACATGTTTCCTGGTTTATGAATTACACAAATGGTTTTCAGTTTTTGAAACAAAGCTTAGTCAAATTTCTACTGTACTTATGTCCTGTATTCTCTTTTGCACAAACCTTTGATTTATGGCAAGAAGTTCCCGATGCCCTTTCAAATTCCGCATATACTGAAGCGCCAATTTTTGATGCCCACAACAATCTCGTAAAAACATCTCAAGTGAAGTTGCCTACACTAACAGTTTTTGAGCCCAAAAACAGCAATGGCCTATCGGTTTTGATTTGTCCTGGTGGTGGTTATCGACATTTGGCATTTGAAAAGGAGGGCGTTAAAGTTGCCAAGTGGTTGAATGATTTAGGCATAACAGCTTTTGTTTTGAAATATCGTTTGCCGAGTGCTTTGATAATGAAAGATCCTAAATGGGGTCCTTTGCAAGATGCACAGCATGCACTTAGATGGGTGAGGATTAACCACAAAAAATGGGGGTTAAATCCAGAGAAAATTGGCATAATGGGATTTTCAGCAGGGGGGCATTTGGCGGCCACTTTGCTAACGCATTATAATTATGAAACCTATCAAAACGAATGGCCTGTCTCTGCAAAACCCAATTTTGGAATATTGGTCTATCCTGTAGTTTCGATGCAAGATGGCATTACACATGCAGGGTCTAAACAACATTTATTGGGTCAGAACCCAGAGGGAAAATGGGAAAATTTTTTTTCTTTAGAAAAGCAAGCACACAGCCAAATGCCCCCTGTTTATATGGTTCATGCTAAAGACGACAAATCGGTTATACCAGCAAATAGTGAGCTGCTGCAAAAAGCGCTTAATGTTCAACACGTGCCTAATCGGTTATTGTTGGTTGAATCGGGTGGCCACGGATTTGGTTTGGGAAAAGATGAGGAAAGCAGCCGCTGGCTCAAAGATTGTGAACAATGGTTAAAATCAATAAAAATTTTAAATAAATAATTATGACAACATCTAGAAGAAAGTTTTTGCTATCTGCAAGCATGCTTGCAGCAGGCACTATGGTTCCACTACCGTCTTGGGGCTTTGGATTGGGCAATAAAAAATTAAAAGTTGCTTTAGCAGGAACAGGAATTCGAGGCACTGGATTTTGGGGGAAACGACTTGTAGATGACTATGGTGAACTCATTGATTATGTGGGACTCTTTGATCATAATTTAGGAAGACTTCAGTATGCCCGGCAGTTCATGGGCGTGCCTCAAACGCCGATATATACCGACTTTGACAAAATGGTTCATGAAGCAAAACCCGATCTTGTTATCGTGTGCACCAAAGACGCCACCCACCACCAGTTTATTGTTAGGGGTTTGGAATTGGGTTGTGATGTGTTAACAGAAAAACCGCTTACAACAGATGAGTTTAAGTGCCAAGAAATCATCGACGCAGAAAAAAAATCGAACAAGAAATTGTTGGTAGGTTTTAACTATCGTTGGAGTCCTTACATGACAAAAATCAAACAATTATTAACTGAAAACACCATTGGGAAAGTAACCTCTGTAGATTTTCATTGGTACCTAAACACCTACCATGGGGCTTCCTATTTCAGAAGGTGGCACGGAGAGCGGTCTTCAAGTGGATCCTTACTCATTCATAAATCTACACATCATTTTGACTTGGTGAATTGGTGGTTATCATCAATGCCTGAAGAAGTGTTTGCCTATGGTGCTTTAGAACATTATGGAGCAAACGGGCCATTTCGGGGTGACAATTGCAGAACTTGTGCGCATCAAAAGTCATGTGATTTTTACTGGGACATTACCAAAGATAAACACTTGACGAAACTCTACACCGACAATGAAAAATTTGATGGTTATGTGAGAGACAATTGCCTTTTTAGAAAAGAAGTGGATATTTATGATAAAATGTCTGTTCAAATTAAATATCAAAACGAGACTATTGTTAATTATTCGCTCACCACCTATTCTCCTTTCGAAGGTTGGCGAATTGCCTTTAACGGCACCAAAGGGCGTATTGAAGCTGGTTTAGGAATTCCCTACGATCAAGAAAACAAAATTTCACAGGAAGAACTACACAAAATTGAAATGCTTCAGACCAACAGCAAAGAAATGGATTATGAACCTATAATTGTTCATCCACTTTGGAAGGGGCATCAGAAAGAAATTGTGGGTATGGAAAAATCAGGACATGGTGGGGGTGACATTCGATTACACAACCATTTGTTTTCAGACCAAAAAAACCCCGATCCCTACAATCACCAGGCTGGGGTTCGTGATGGCGCGCTTTCTGCCCTAATAGGAATTGCGGCCAATAAGAGTATTGAAAGTGGTCAGAAAATCAAGGTAAGTGAATTAGTGAAGCTCTAAGTTTTCGAAATATTCATCGAAATTCTCCTTAAGATAAGGCAGCAAGATGTTTTTTTGACGAAGTTCTTGGACTACGATTTTGGCAATCTCTCCGGCACCCAACACAGAATAATGGGTGTTGTCTGCTTTGTCTTCTTTGTAGTAGGGATGTGATCCTTTGCTGAAATGAAGGTGGAGTTTTTTAGAGCCTTCAAGGCCATAAGCAAGCTCGAGTTGCTCAGAGAGCAGATGCAAATCAATCAACGGAACTTTAAGCTCCTGCGCCAATAAATGAACCGCCAAAGGATAGAGGCCATGGGTATCTACAAAACTGCCTTCTTCATTAAAATTTCTTCTTGCTACTGAGGTAAATAAAATTGGAAAGGCCCCCAAGTCTCTGGACTCTCGCACAAAAGTGGCTAAGTTACTTTTGTAAGTGGTCAGGGGGTTCGTATAGCGACTAGGGTCATAAGCCTTAGCATCATTGTGACCAAACTGGATAAAAACATAATCTTGGGGCCGAAGTGATTTTTTCACTACTTCCCAGCGGCCTTCATCAATAAAACTTTTTGTACTTCGACCATTCACCGCATGGTTTTCTACTTGCAAATTGTTAAGAAAAAAAGGAAGAACATGACCCCACCCCCTTTCAGGATTTATTTCAGGATCTTTTTTGTTAGACATTGTCGAATCGCCTATTAAATAAATGGTGGGCTGTGCTTGCATCAAAAAAGCACAAAAGAGGGCTAGCAAACAAGTGGTGGTGTATTTTATTTTCATGTGATGAATTTACCAAAAACGATCTCCTAAGACAAGATCAACAGTGTAGCGTTCTGCTTGATCGGGCGTGAGCTGGTGAGACCAATACACCCTGTCTTGAGCGGATGCGCCTGCTCCATGATTTTCATATTCAGCGTAAAAGGCTGTTTTCTCCTTGTTTGGAAAGGTTTTGTCGCCCTTCCATGGATCCCATCCTTCTTTAACAATATGTGATTGAAGCTCACAACCGATAAAAACAGTTTTGGCGTGGGGCCTCCAAGGCCGTCCCAAAAAGACACGATCAACACCTTCTGCAGCCACCAATTTACATTCCCTAAAAACGAAACCATATTCATTTTCTTGAGGAGTTGAGGCCGCAGTGATGTAGGAATTTTTTAAACTTTTAATGGTGCAATTGTCAAAGAAAACTGTAGCACTGCCAAAAATAAAATCTGTAGTGCCTTCGATATAGCAATCACGGTAATATTGTGAACTGTTTGGAGAGCCAGCATATAAAGTGTCTTGACAACCCAAAAGCTGAACATTAAGGGCCGAAAAACGATCTCCTTCGACATGCAACGCAACAGCCTGACCTTGATTACAACTAATGTTTTGTACGGTCAAATTTTTGAGCTGAACATGATTTCCTTGCACCAACATGGTGTGGGAATTGAAAGTGCCCAACGTAGTGCCTCCAACATTTTTTCCTGAATAATCATCAAATTGAATGACCGTATTTTCGGGAGTGTCTCCAATCAATTGTAAGTGCTGAACCCAAGATGGGATGGTGATTTTTTCAAAATACACCCCAGGCTTAATTCGAATGACTGTGGTAGTGTCTAGAAAAGCCCTCACAGCATAGACCGCGTCCTGAACGCTCTTATAATCACCTGTGCCTTGCGCATCTACAACAATTGTTTTTTGAGGAACATTTGCCATCGTTTTTTGGGTGGTCAACAAAACTGAGGCGCTGAATAAAAAGATTAAAAAAGTTCTCATTCGAATATCTTATTTAAAAAGTTAGCGATGTAATCTGTCGTTGGTGAAAACCAAGGTTCAAGCAACCAAAACGAATGTGGTGCATCATCAAAAGTTTGTACTTCAGAGGCAATTCCCCATTGATTTAGCTGTGCAATCATGTCGTCTCTTCCAGCATGAAATCTTGGAAAAGCACTATTCAAAAATAAAATTGGAGGGGATTGCGCATTAAGGTACTCTAAGGGAGAAGCCTCTTTCCACTGCTCAAAGTGGGTTTCTTTATGCCCCCCTAACCAATAGGCAGCATAAAGGCCTTCGGATGAAGCTTCTTTATGAATAAAAGAAACTATACCATCAACATTGACAATGGCTTGAACGTTTTCGGAAACAACATGTTGAACAGGAAACTTGGGGTGGTTTGGAGTGAGCGCCACCAATGCGGCCAATTGCGCCCCTGCAGAACAACCTAACAAAGCTATTTTATTGGGGTTATAATCCCATTTTTGACTGTTGTTTTTCAAAAAAACTAAAGCCTCTTTAATGTCTAAAACACTTTTTGGATAGGGCGCTTCGGCACTTAGGGTGTAGCTTAGGTTGGCCACTGCAAAACCTTTGTTAGACAGTGCAACAGCCAAATCATTTAAATTTTCTCTGACTCCAGAAATCCAGCCACCACCGTGCACCATAATCACAAGAGCGGATGGCTTTTCGGATTGTGGCAAGAACAAATCCAAAGTTTTAGAGTCTTGAGCCGACGATTGATAGGCAATATTTTCAAGTTTTTTCACCCCAGAAACTGACTCGATAGATGGAAGGGAAATAAAAGGATACTTTTTTATATGCTTTTCATAGGTTGAGGTCAGCGTGTAGGGTCGTGCTTGGGGTGGCGAAACTTGAGCAGATAAATATCCCGTTATGATCAGTAAAACAACTAAGTTGATATTTCCTTTTGCGAATCTCTTCATTTTCTATTTTTAAAAGCAACCAATTCATTAAAAACTAATTGAGCCACAGCTCTAGCCCCCTCTGGCTGAAAGTGAGTGTTGTCTTTTTGTCCTTCGGGATAGGCTTTATATTTTCCTGCTTCAAGGTTCATAAAGTATTTTTGGGTAGTCATTTCTTGGCCAACAGCAGTAAAATAAGACCTCGATAATTCGTTTAGGTCTATGAAAAAACATTCGGTTTCTCTAGCAATTTCCTTAACCGCTTCGTCATATTCCCCATGTACATTTTGTAAGACTCCATTTTCCCAAGGATAATTCCTGGCCACTGGAGTTAGCAAAACAGGAATGGCTTTTTTTGAACGAACTGTTTCAACATAAAACCTTAAAAAAGTTTTAAAGCCCTCAACATCCACATAGCGTTCGGGTTTATTTTTGGCAGCATCATTGTGCCCAAACTGAATGATAACCAAGTCTTTGGGTTTCAACTGTTGGTCAATTTGACGCCATCGTCCTTCCTGAAAAAAAGTTCGTGTGCTTCGACCTCCACGAGCCAAATTGATCAGCTTGGTTTTGGATGGTTTCACAAAATGTTTAATTTGTTTTAGACTATCCACATTCATCCACATTTTGAATGCTTGCCCCCAACCCGTTACCGGAAATCGGGTTTCATAATAATCCACTCCAACATCATAGTTGTCTTCGTAATTGGCCATGGTAGAATCTCCCATCAAAAAAATGTTCGACCCTTGAGAAAATACACTTTGGTGGCCAAACATTTCGATGGCTATAACTATGAAGTAAAGTTTAAAAAAAAGAAGGTTTTTCATGGTTTTATTTTTACCTTAAAATCATAAAAGTCGGCAAAACCACCCGCTTTGGTAGCGAAAGGTTTAGTGCAAAATAGACCAACTTTGGCACCAATCCACCCCCCTTCTTTTGCGTAAAACTCAGTTCCTATATTCACAAACTCGACCCCATCGGTGCTATAACTAAAAACGCAACGCGCATCTGGAGCTTCAACAGCAACCCGAAGCCAAACGGTGTCTGTGTTCAACAGTTTAACTGAAGCAATTCGTTTCTCTTGGCCATCCTTATGTGCTTGTTCATTGACACGTTGTTGCACTGAATATTGATTGTTTTCAAAATCGACTGAAAGGCTGGCGTAATCGAAGCCCATAACAACCAAACCTGCTTGAATTTTCGAGCTGTTTTCGGGTGTAAGTTTCAGCTTTGTAGTTGCCTGAAAATTGGGCGCGGGAAACTTTTGCAACAATAGGTTTGGGTTGTATAGTAAGTGATTGTCATAGGGCCTAAATGGGAAAAGTCTTAAGAAGTTATTTTCTGGAAGTTTTGCATACCATTTAATGCTAGAGTTAGCATTCCATTGCCACTGCAATCCAACATGATCTCCTTCGAAAAAATCAGAAGTTTGAATGGTTTGATTGGCGGTTGTCGAGGGCAATGGTTTAGGATGTTCTAATACGGGTTCGCCAATGCCGTTGTTGTCGAAATCTTGACCCATAAAAGGCCAATCATCTTGCCATTTCATGGGTTGTAGGTGCACAATTCGACCATAGGGGCCTTTGTCTTGAAAGTGATAAAACCAATCCGATCCACTTGGCGTTTGCACCCATGCTCCTTGATGAGGGCCGTTGATGTTTGTTGAACCTTGCTCTAAAACTTTTTTGACCTCATAGGGACCGTAAATGTTTTTGGAACGCAATGCCAATTGCCATCCATATTCGACTCCACCAGCAGGGGCAAAAATGTAATAATAGCCTCCTCGCTTATAAAACTTTGGGCCTTCAATGGTTGGGTTTACAAGGTGTCCGTCGTATATGTGGGTTCCTTCGTCGAGAACAGAAGTGCCATCAGGATCCATTTCGTGTAAGGTCAAAAGACTTTTAACACCTGCCCGACTTCCTGCCCAAGCATGCACGAGATAGGCTTTTCCGTTGTCATCCCAAAGTGGAGATGGGTCGATCAACCCTTTTCCTTCAAGCACCAATTTGGGCACGCTCCATGCCCCTAAAGGGTTTTGGGTTTTAACCATATATATGCCAAAATCTGGGTCGCCCCAATAAATGAAGAAATTATTGTCGTGAAATCGAATACAGGGTGCCCAAACGCCATTTCCGTGTTGGGGCTTGTTAAAGTTTTCGATGGGGTATAATTTCGGAAGGGCATGATTCACAATTTTCCAATGCACCATGTCTTTGGAATGTAGGATAGGAAGTCCAGGGGCCGCATTGAAACTCGAAGAGACCATATAATAATCCTCTCCAACCCGAACGACATCAGGGTCGGAGTAGTCGGAATGGAGGATTGGATTTTGATAATTATTCTCATCAAAATTCGAATTGAATCCTTGAGCCTGAAGCAAAATGCTTATAAAATAAAAAGCAATGACGAAAGAACGGTTCATTTTGTTTATCTATTCAATTCTAAGCTGGCTAGAATAAAGGGTCCTGTGCCTTTTGGGTCGTTGGCCCTGATGGGTTCGTTGACATAATAGGTAAAGGATCCGTCCCTGTAGGGGTTTCCTCCCAATCCTGCTACGGCGCAATTTTGGTTAAGATTGTAAAGTCCTTCTTGGTCTTTTTCTATCATAAGTTTTAACAGGCCTTTGTAAGCTTTGCGTGCATTTTTCATGTATTTTTTTGGGATATAACCCATTCGAACAGCCTTGGCTAAAGTATAGGTAAACATAGAAGTTCCTGATGACTCTAAATAATTTCCAGCTTCATCGGGCATATCCACTACCTGATACCATAAACCAGTCTTGTCTTGGTATTTCACAATCGTGTTGGCCAAATCGTTTAGGTTTTGAATGATTCGGTCTCTTCCTTCAAAATCTTCGGGAATAAAATCTAACACATCGACCAAAGCCATGGAATACCACCCAATTGAGCGCAGCCAAAAATGGGGTGAGGTTCCTGTTTCTGGGTTGGCCCATTTTTGGGTTTTGCTTTCGTCCCAACCATGATACCAAAGCCCTGTGACAGGATCTTTGTGATGCTGGGTTACCAAATCGAACTGCAAAATAATGTCTTCTAATGAGCTTTTGGCAGTGGCTTCATCTTCAAAAACTGTTGCATATTGGGCGTAAAAAGGATGCCCCATGTAGAGTCCATCTAACCACATTTGGTGGGTGTATCTTTTTTTGTGCCAAAAACCTCCATCGGAAGTGCGTGGATGATTGACAAGTTGACTTCTCAAAAGGTGTAGGGCTAATAAAAATCTTTCTTCTTTGGTTTGTTGATAGATATCTAGCAATACTTTTCCAGAATTGAGCATATCAAGATTATATTTTCTGATGTCATAAGTATTGATGGTGCCATCTTGATTGATCATCTGATCTAAATAGCTATAGGCATAATCATAATAGGCTTTTTGACCCGTTTTATTGTAGAGAGCCAAGCTGGCCTTTAATAACAGACCGTTGGTATAATTCCAATGAGATTTTTTGGCAAAATCTAATTTTGTTGGATCTGGAAACCGAAGCATTTCGGAAATCATAAGTTTTTCGGCCCAAGTATCTGCATCTTTTAAAAGCTGTGTGTTTTGAGCCAAAACATTGACTTGTAGTATTAGTAAAAGAAAAATCACAAAAATTCTTTTAGTATTCTTCATCTGTATATCAAATTTGGTTTTCATTGGTTTTCGATTCATGTTATTTTTCTAATTCTTTAATTTTATGCTCTAGCAAAGTTGTGAAAGCCGATTGGTCTTTAATGGGTTGCATTTCTTCGCTCCAGGCCGCCACTATCCAATATTCATGTTTTTTACCTTCACTAAAAAGTAGCAAATGATTTTCTTTATCCTCTGGAACGAGCACGGCATCGGTTTTTCTGTAAACGATTCCCATGCCTAATAGTTCTGTTTCACTTTCAATTACTTGTGGACCGTGGGTAGCAATATAGGCCCATTCTTTCCCACTTCCTTGAAGAAGTGGAATCTCATCGTGCTTCACGATGCCCGTACACAAGTCATTGGTGGTTTTGTTGGTTTTTAGGGTTATTTTAGAAAAACGGTCTCCTGGCTTAATCGATATTTTTGCATCCAAATTTAAAAGGATGTCTCTGACCTTCCAATCTTCATATTCGATATGGATGGTTGATTTTTTGGGGGTGTTTCGAATGCAAACTTCTGTTTCCCCCACTTCCTCAAACTTTTGTGTTTTTCCGTCGGCATAGCGTGCATAGCCCCCTATTCCCAAAGAAGGACCAACTTTCAGGATGTCTTGTCCCCAATCTGCATAGGCATGGTAGGAGTCAAATCCATCCTGACCCACGTTCCTAAGGGCAAGCCCTTGTTTGCGTTTTCCAAAAACGTCAATCGCGTTTCTCCAATCTAAATAGAGGCGATACCCCACCTTTTCGCTTTCCCAACCTGGACCTTCATAGCGGATATAAAAAGAATGATCGGTGTGTGCGTCAGGAACTGTCATCTTTTTCTTGTTTACAAAAGTTCCGCCTTCATAAACGCGTCCATTCCAAGACCCGCCTTCTTTTACAGAAATTTCGGCTGATGCTTCTGGGAGCACTGCTGTTTCTTGTGCCCAGGAAAAGACTGTGGCCAACAGTAGGAATAAGTGTTTTAGTTTCATTTTATTTCGTTATTTAAACCATTAATTTTGGACTTCACAAGTTGAATTGGCTCTGCGTTTTCAATCACAGGACTTTTCTTAATGCTTTCTATTTCAACACGCTCAAATCGAATGTTTTTAACTGGAGATGCTTCCCTGCCTTTAATTAGAATGCCATGTTTGCCTCCGTTTTTGGCACGAACATCTTCAAAATAGATGTTTTCTATTCTAGGAATGAATGTTCCCTCTTGAACACCATAGATGCCATAATAGGTGTTAATTTTTAGTACTGCCTCTTTGACTTGGCCAATTTGAACATTTTTTACATACACCCCATCAACAAAACCGCCTCTGAGTGTATTGGTTTTGATTCGAATAGCACGATCTAAGTTTGGGCTGTCCATGGCGCAATTGAGCACCACCACGTTTCGTACACCAGCTGAAATTTCACTCCCCATCACAACACCACCATGGCCATCTTTCATGATGCAACCTTCAACCAAAATGTTTTCGCTAGGAATATTTACCCTTCTACCATCTTCATTCCTGCCCGACTTGATGGCAATACAATCATCGCCTGTGTCAAAAACACAATTTAGAATTTGAACGTTTTTTGAGTATTCTGGATCACAACCATCATTGTTAGGACCATGGCTAATTACGGTTACATTCTCAACCGTTACATGACTGGATTTCAGAGGATGGATAATCCAAAAGGGCGCATTTAAAATGGTGATTCCTTGAATTAGAATCTTAGTGGATTCGAAAGGTTGAATAAAGGTTGGTCTGATGTGATGCCCTTCTCCAAAAACACGTTCTTCTACAGGGATTTGATTTTCATTAAAGGCATGAAGCCGAGGAATGTTGTGGGCATCATGTTGCTTTGGTTCTCCTTCTTTATAACCATAAACGTCTTTACCTGCCCACGGCCACCAGTGTTGATTGTTGGCTTGACCATTTAAAGTTCCCGAACCTGTTATGGCAATGTTTTCTTTGTTTTTGGCATAAATCAAAGGAGAATAATTCATGAGTTCTATCCCCTCGTAGGAAGTATGAACAACAGGAAGGTATGCACTAGGATCGGTTTTAAAGTAAACTGTTGCACCTTCCTCTAGATGAAGTGCAGTGTGGCTTTCAAAATGGATAGGGCCCGTTAAATATGACCCTTTGGGGACAACAATCGTTCCTCCTCCAGCAGCTTTGCTAGCTGCCATAGCTTTTTGGAAAGCTTTTGAGGAGTCATGAGCGAGGTTGTCTTGAGCACCAAAATCTAAAATTGAAAAGGTGCGATTTGGAATTGTGGGGCGCTCAATTTGTTGCTTAATGGCTTCGGCTCTTTCTTCAATGCTAAGTTCTTGACAAGAAATCGACAAGGAACTCAAGGTAAAAAAAACACATAATAGTTTTATATTTTTCATCATATTCTATTGCTTAAAGGTTAATGCAGTTTTGGCTATATACTTCAATATTCGTGTAATAGGGGTGACATTGCTTTTCCATGGGGTTGTAGGTGTTTGGGTCGAGGTCATGGCTTATTTCCCAGGCATCAGGCATACCATCTAGATCTGAGTCTATTTTTGGAATAAAAGGCTGATTTGTTTCCCATCCGCCCACTTGTTCTTGCGAATCAATAATTCCAATGCCTTGGGGCTTAGTATTGTCAATTAAATATGAAAAAATACGCAAGTCGGCTTTGTCACGATTGATACTATTCCCTGCAAATCTCAACACTTTTTCGAAGGCCAAGAAAGTTGGTTCAATGAACTCTTTGTCAAGCATAGGGTAGGGTTCAGATTGCCAAACAGATTCAATTTCTTTGATGTTAACGCCCTTAGTGTTGTCTATGTTCACTGCTTCATTTCCCCACAAATGGTTTCCGGCTACATAATACCCTCCATAGGGTTCATAGGGCGTTAGGAAATGTGCTCTTTTAGATTTCGCAGTAGCAGGGCCTGGAACAAACATGTTGTTGATGATGTTATAGGTTCCTGCTTCGCCACCATAAACGGCATACTCGCTCCAGTTGTAAACAACATTATTATAGAAAGAAACATGCTCGTCTGTGTTTCTTAAATAAGCTCTTGAACCGCAAAATCTGGGGTTTCGACTTGCGTTGCATGCCAAAAAATTGTGGTGAAAACTCACTTGTCTTCCACCCCAAATACCCCCATAGCCATGAGCCCCTTTTTTGTGTAGTGAGTTGTTGAGTGACTCTGAAACGGAACACCATTGTATGGTGAAGTTTTGGTTTCGATAAAACGAAGCATTTTCATCAACCCCCCATCCAATTGACAAATGGTCTAAAATTACATTTCTGGTGTCTTTACACTCTAAAGCGTCGCCCTCAACCTTGTTGATATCCCCCAATTTTATTGTCATATATCGAACGATAACATTGTCGGATTGAATTTCGAAAGGATAACCCGAAATTGTGATTCCAGGCGCAGGCGCTGTTTGTCCCAAAATGGTTAAATCTCCGTAATTGACACTTATTGCAGATTCTAGAAAAATGGTTCCGGCCACATCAAAAACAATGATGCGTGCCTTTTTTTGTTTAATGCCATTTCTTAAACTGCCCTCACCCTGGTCGTTTAAATTGGTGACTCTATATAAAACGCCTTCTCTACCACCAGTGGCGAACTTTCCAAATCCTTCAGCTGTTGGAAAAGCCAGCTCTTGAGCTGAAACAAGTGAAAACGCTGTCAAGAAAAAGATCGAGGTGAAGTGCTTTATGTTTTTAGGCATGCTACTTTTGTTTTTCTACAATTTCTTTAACCAAACTGTTGATATAAACTTCGATGTTATCGTACGCAGTGCTTAGCTCATTTCCGTTGGGGTTGTTTGCAGAAACCGATAATTTCATGCTTTCTTTCCAAGCATCTGGCATGCCATCACCTGAACTGTCTGTGGGATATGTTGCACTGTTTAAAGCTGGCCAACCGCCCACATCTTTCTGCGAGTCAATCAAACCATTCGTGCTTCCAGCAGATCCGCTGAAAGTGTAGTTTTTGTTTTCGACTTCACGAACAATTCGTTTGTCGTTAACGTCTCTAGCCAATGAAGCGCCTCCCACTTCCAACACTTTTTCGTAGGCTTCTTGGGCAGTATGCGTAACCACATTGTTGTTAATGTTGTGTGGTTCACTAATGTTGATTTGATCAAGTTCAGACTGGGTTAAAGTGCCATACTTGCTGTTAAACTGATTTTCTACTCCATACTTCCAGTTGTTGTTTGTGACCGAGGCATTGCCTTCCATAACATTTCCTCTAATATAGTATTTTCCCCATTTGTTGTAAATGGGCGTAGAGCTGTCCGTATTTTTATCGATAGAAATGATGCGACTCGTGTTTTTTGATGCCGGGCCTGGTTTGTAATAACAATTGACAATATTCACGTTCATGGCTTCGCCACCATAGGCACTATTGCCTCCCCAATTGTAGATGACGTTGTTTCTTAAGTCAACCAAATCGGTTAGGGCAAAAACATCTCCTGCTGGTTCGCCAAGCCTTGGATTTCGACTGTCGTGATGCGCAATTAAGTTGTGATGAAAACTGGCGTATTTACCGCCCCAAATACCTCCATAACCATGGTTACCTTTGGAATGTACAGAAGATCGCAAGCTTTCAGTAACAAAAGTCCACTGAATGGTTGTGTTTTCATTGCCATAAAAAGACAGGCATTCATCAACTGACCAACTTACAGAGCAATGGTCTATAATAATGTTTTTGTGAAACCTCGACTCAAGACCATCAGCCTCTACATTATTGATGTCTCCCAGCCTAAATCTCATAAAACGAATGATCACATTGTCGGCATTAATTGAAAAAGGATATCCAGCAATGCAAATCCCATCTCCAGGGGCCGTTTGTCCAGCAATGGTGAGGTTTCCTATGTTAACCGAAAGTGATGATTTTAATTGAATGGTGCCTGATACTTTAAACAAAATATATCGGGCGCCACTTGTGTTTATGGCACGTCTAAAACTTCCTGCTCCATCATCGTTGAGATTGGTCACAAACAAGACCTTTCCACCACGCCCTCCAGTAGTATTCATTCCAAAACCCTCAGCAGACGGAAAAGCTTTAGTTTCGTCGCTTGATTGTACTGGCTGGTCACTAGTGGAGTTGTCACCACCGGTGTTGCTGTTGTCAGTAGTGGAAGAATTGTCACTGCTGTCATCAGAGTTGTCTGAGTTTTGTGATTGTTGGGGTAGTTGAATTGGGTTTTCTGTTGCACAACTTCCTAAAAAAGAAAGGGTCAAGAAAACAAATAGAAATAGGTGTTTTTTCATGGTGAGATTAAACAAAAACAAGGCGCCTTAGAAAAAACGCCTTGTTTGAATGATATTACGAATTGATTTATAATTGAACTCTCCATCTTGGATCTCCTGCAGATGATTTTCCAATGAAGCCTTTGTCTTCAAAATTAAAATCACCGCTGTCAGGATCAACCCAAAGTTCTTCTTGGGTGGCGCCAGCATTTCCTAGCGGGAAGTTTGGTATTGAATTGTCTCCATCCCAAACTAAATCGGTTGTTGAAAAACAATTGGACACATTGAATACCGTTTGATCCAGTCCTTGAATACCCTTCACACCGTATAATTCTTCATTTTTGTAATCCCATCGACGGCCTAAAATGGTGTTTGAAATATTGATTCCACCCGTAACTTGATCTAAGCCAGCCTCACGATATCTAAATAACTCTCTTCCATCTGTAGCGTTTGCTATGGTACAATCTTCAATGTTGATGGTTTCTGAATTGTTTCTAGATACAATAAAATAATACTGTAAGTGGTTGAACGTACTCTTAGTGAATTCAATATGATTCAGCACACTTCCATTTTTATCTTGCGTAACCACAGCATATGAACCAATACTATCCACAATAGACTCGTTAATGATGTATTTGTCGAGGGTAACGCCATTTGTTTTAATTCTAAATACACCTCTGTGGTTGGTGATAAAACAATTGTCGAATCTCACTTCATTGATGGTTCCGGGCTGACTGACGTTCATTACATATTTTGCACCCCAATCTGTACCTCTAAGTTCAAGATTCACGAAACGAATGTGATCTACAGTAGCACCGCTGGCCAAGTCTAAGTTGGCAGGCATGACTACTTTTGCTTTTTGAGGGCCAAACCCAAGCGCTGCACGAACCGTAAAGGAAGAGCTCACAGGCGATGGCGCATCGATTATATGTTCTGAACCATGGCTCACCAACAAAATAGCGCCTTCTGCAGCAGAAGCCATGGCCGTTTGAAGGTCTGAAGTCGAGGTGGATTCTCTGAGGTCAACCACATTGGCTGCAGTGGGGTCAATATCAGCGGCGATCGTCGTATAGTTTTCCCAACCTCTCAAAGTTTCCCCACTAAAGATGGCCAACTGATAGGTTGTTAGGGGGTTTAATCCCCCCACAATGGTTTGGCCAGCGGCTTGGTCAGCGGTAGGAACTTCTACAACAGCCAACGGAGTTTTGAGTTTCAGGTCGTCTGCGGCATAGACTTTTACATGCGTTACTGCAGCACCCAACAATTGCCATCTCATACGAGCAGCAACGTCAATCATGTCATAGGAGACTGGAGAGTATAAGATACTCGGAAACTTTTCTGTTCTAACAGATCCAAAGTCTGATAATTTACTATCAAAATTAGCGTCTGCGTGCACTGCTTTTCCTCTCACTTGGTAAAGTGCGTTCCAGAAAAGATCTTCCCCAATAAGATCGTTGTTGATTCTGACATAATTGGTGTCCGATGAAATTTGGTAATCAACGGTAGCAAAACTGTCTCTACTCACCTCGATGTAGTAGCTTATGGCAGATTTTAGTTTGCCCATATTGACAATAATATGATTGCCTTCTGCAAACAAATCTTCATTTAAAACAGGGCGAAACATCCGAACTTGTTCTTCGGAGGTAGCCTCGTCTTTTTCGCATCCGATAAAAGCCAACACCCCTAATAACAAGAAGGTAAAAAGCTTAAGATTTTGTAAAATAATGTTATGTTTTTTCATTGTGATAGGCATTAATTAAATTGGTAACCATCGTTTTTAAGTGTCCCTTGACTAGCTTCAACTGCTGAAGTTGGAATTGGGAATATATAGCGAGGGAAATCACCTCCCCAAGAGGGCGATAGATGGTTTTCCCAGTCTCTAAGAATATAATCTTGATAGTTTGAGGTGGAGCTATTCCATAACCCGGCAACAAAAGATTGTCTATTCCAGGTTTCGTCGGGAGCTGCTGCTACATAAAAATCAGGATTGTACACTTCAAACTCACCACTTCCATTCACTCTCCAATAGATGTAATCAGGGAGATCGTAGGTGGCTGCAGTGTCTATTTTATCGGCCAAATCTTTAAGGCCTTGAACTGTGGCTTCTACCTTATCATCATAAAGTCCCCATCGAATGAGTTCGTATTTACGAATCATTTCACCACCAAACTCCCATGCTCTTTCGTCAACAATGGCGTTAAAGAAATCGGCTTTTGAACTGGAAACGTTGGTCACATACTGATCAACTTTATCCGTCCAGTCGGCAGCATCAAAGGCTCTTTTACGTACTCTGGTGAGGGCCTCTTTTGCAGCAGCAGTTGGACCGTTAAGTTCGTTTTCTGCTTCTGCAAACATGAGCAAAATATCGGCATATCTTAGCATGGGCCAGTTAATTCCGGTTCCTTTTGCGGTTGATTTCCCAGGAGGATTGTCTAGCCAATGGCGGCCAAATTTTCCTTGAGAAATTCCTCTTGTAATCCAGTCATATTCAAAATTCTCATCAATGCGGTATAATCCACAAGTGACTTCTCTTCGAAGGTCTTTAGAATCAAAAGAAAGGAAATAGGTCAATGGCATTTTCATGTAGTTATTACCAGAGCCATAGTCGTGGCTAGCGTTGGCACCACCCACCACATCAATACCAATATTCCAGGCTACATCACCACTTCCAATGGGGAAGGGCACTTCGAAAAGAATTTCTTCATTAACCGGCTTGATGAACTTGTGTAAATTCATGAAAATTTGACGAAAATCTGTTGGAAGTTCTCTGTCTTTGTTGTCGATTAACTTTTTGGTATAGGTATGTGCAACTTGATAATAATCTGCAAAGTCTGAAGCACGGTCTAGAGTAAGGTCTGGCTTAAGAAAATAGCCCCCTCTTTGAAGGGCTAATCTTGCAATCATACCTAGGGTATATTCTCTGTTCACTTGCTCAACTCCATATCGCAGTTGATCGGCCCATTGCATGTTTTCTTCAACACTTTTTAGGGCCTCAATTTCAGCAGAAAGAATTTCATTGCGGTCTGTTTTGGGAAGTAAAAAATTACCTCCTGCAACAGGAGCAGAGGTCACATAGGGTACATCACCAAAGAAGTAGCATAGCATGCTATACCAATAGGCTCTGAGCGTGTGTGCTTCTCCCAACAAATGATTAAAAGTGTTTCGGGTCACAGCATCGTTGGCTTCTAGATTTCCGCTGGCGTTAATCCCCTCAATGGCAATATTGGCGTCTCGGATGGCTCTAAAAGCATAGGTCCAAACAATGTCTAAATCACGGTTTGAAGTCACCGCATCTAGGCGCCAAATTTGGTATCTGTCTCCGTCGGAAGTCCATCCTGATGAATGCTCAATGTCTGTGTTTCCTGTCATGTTATTCGATAAACGTGACCTGAAAGCATCTTGATTGAAGTGTGAGTAAATGGCGTTTACGGCATTTCGTGCATCATCAACGTTAGAAAACACGAAGTTTTTGTCGAATGTAGAAAGTGATGCAGGATCAAGAAAATCCTTTTCACAAGAACTCAACATCAAGCTTGCACCGATGATGAATGTTGATTTTACAATAATGTTTTTTAGTGTTTTCATGGATTAAAAAGTAATGTTTAGACCAATTGTATAAGAACGACTTCTTGGGAAAGAAGAGTAGTCAACCCCAGGGGTTAATGGGTTTTTGATGTTGTCAACTTCAGGGTCATAACCTGAATAATTTGTCCAGATTTTTAGGTTTCGACCTGTTGCAAACATTCTTAACCTAGAAACTCCGAACTTTGAGGATAGGGTTTGAGGCAAGGTATATCCCAGGGTAAGGTTGTTCAACCTTATGAAAGATCCGTCTTCAACAGCCCAAGAGTGAATCACTGCACCAGCGATTCCGTGACTTGCATGCGACCACATGGTTTTGCCTTGGTTCATCGCGGCCAAATCATCAAGATCGGTCACTAAACCTCCAGCAGTTCCAGTATAGGTTCCATCAACATCTAAATAACTAAAGCGATTCGCCATGTTCATGGTGTTTAGCATATTGCCGAAAGTAACCCTTCTAAATTGGTTATATTGAATCTTTCCTGTGTTATACACTTCATTTCCAACTTGGAAGTTGAAGAACGATGACAAGTCAAAGTTTTTAAAGTTAAGATTCAATCCAAAACCACCTTGGAAATCTGGAGTTGCATTTCCGATAACTGTTCTGTCATCAGCATTAATAGCACCATCACCATTGAGGTCTTTTAATTTTAAGAATCCTGGTCTTACGTTGATGTTTCCTACAACTGCTCCAGATGAAGGCACATCGGCATTGAGTGTATATTTATCAGAGGAAGCGTCGTATGAAGCAAAGTCTGAAGTGGCATAATATCCATCGGTTACATATCCATAAATATCACCAACTCTTCCTCCGAGCTGAAGGTAGTAATCGTTGATGTTATTAAGGTCTGTACTTGCCCAATTTGAACGTTCGAATCTTTCGGTTGTGCCATCAAGCTCAACTATTCTGAAATCGTTTTTACCAATATTAAAGTCTAATGACATATTGAAATTATCATTGCGGACAAGTGCTGCATTTAACCCCAATTCAAAACCTTGGTTTTGGGTAGATCCTACATTGTTCCACTGCGTATTAAATCCAGTATTGTTTGGGATGGCAGACTGCAATAGAAGATCTCTTGTCGTGTTCTGATAAACATCTAAAGACCCTCTAATTCTGTTGTTAAACAATCCAAAGTCAAGCCCTAGGTTGGCACTGGCTGTTGTTTCCCAAACCAAATCGGGGTTATACAAAGCAGAGCTGCTTGGGGTGTAATAGACATTGAAGTAATTGTTAAATCCTACCCCTCTATCAGTAGTTGCGCTAAACAAGAATTGCGTTGCGGTGGCATCAATTCGGTCGTTACCTGTTTCACCATATGTTAAACGTACTTTCAATTGGTCAATAAAGCCTAGGCTTTTGAAAAATTCCAATTTATCGAGTTTAACGGCTAGTGCTCCTGCGGGGAAGAATCCTAAACGATTTTCTTTCGAGAAACGACTCGATTGATCGGCACGGAAGGTTCCTGTTAGAACAATAAGGTTGTTGAATTGATAGTCTAAACGCCCAAAATAAGATTCTCTGTTAGAATTGGTAAAATCTCTTGTGTAGTGTTGATCGGCACGACCAAAGGCCATGTTAGCAAAAAGTTCTTCGGGTGTTATGGACAAACGAAAATCTTCGGCTCTTAAGAAAAACTCTTTCCCACCACTTGATGAAATTTCATTACCAATCAGTGCGTCAAATTTGTTTTTTCCCCATTCCTTTCTAAAGTTAAGGGTGTTAATCAGCCTGTAGGACTCATAGTCGGTATTGGTCTTTTTACCCAAAGGCATGCTCCCTCCGTTTTGGTAAGACTCACTTGTAAGAGGCCCATAAAAACGTAGATCTTCTCTAAAACGTCTGTTGTTGGTGTAAGAAGTTTTAAAAGTTAAATCATCGGTTACATTCCAAGACAAGCTTGCATTTATGATGTAATCCTTGTCATTGCGTTGTCTCCAGTCTTGTTTCACCAACTCTTTAGGGTTCACAAGGCTGAGCAAAAAGGACTGAAAATCGTCATCAGAATTGATGTTCGTTAAATCAATGTCAAGCTCATCGGCAATCCCGTTCACAGGTCGGGTTTGAACAGCATCTTTAATTTTAAGCTGAGCATTGGTGGAAGTACCAGCCCCATCAATTTGAGTAGAAGTTAGACGTGTAGAAACATCCAAAATTAACTTCTCACTAATTTTTTGATTGACCTTAAAGTTAATGGCGGTACGGTCATATGCTGAGCCCTCTAACAAACCTTCATCTTGGTTTTTCGAAACACTCAATCTCATCTTTGTCATTTCTGTACCACCGCTCACAGTGAAATTATGAAACGCAGACATTCTTGGCCCTCCAAAGAGTTCATCTTGCCAGTCGGTTCCTTGCTTGGATTTGTAGAGATCTAAATCATCATAAACTCCGAAAAATCTTTCAAATCTTTGCAAATCAGTAGCCCCTTTTAGGAGTGAATACTCATAGTTGGCCAACACAAATTCATAAGGGGATAACACCTCATATCTTCTATCTTCGGGAAGTGTGTTAAATTGAAAAAAGTTGTTGTAGGCGACTTCTACCTTGCCCTCTGAGGGACTCTTGGTGGTGATCACCACAACCCCGTTTGAAGCCTGTGCACCATATACAGCTGTAGCTGCAGCATCCTTTAGTACGTCGATAGACAAAATATCTGTGGGCGGAATGTCACTGATAGAGCTCACAATGAACCCATCAACAACATAGAGGGGAGAGTTGTCTTGTGTGATAGATCCCCCTCCACGAACACGAATGGTAATTTCAGCACCAGGCTCACCATCAGAAGTTGTAACCTTTACCCCTGGCAAACGACCAGACAAAGCTTCGGCCGCACTTGAAACAGGAATGTTGGCGAGCTCCTTGCTTGAAATACTGGCAACAGAACCTGTCATGTTCTCTTTTCTCACTTTTCCATAACCATAGTCAACCACAACAACCTCATCTAGGGTTTCGAAGTCTTCTGACATGGTTACGTTGAGTTGCGCACCATTTCCAGCACTTTGTTCAACGGTTTTGTAGCCCAAATAAGAGAACGTTAAAACCGCATTGCTGGATGCGACGCGAATGGTGAAATTTCCATCAAAATCTGAAACCACACCATTGTTTGTGCCCTTTTCTACGACGGTGACCCCCGCCAAAGGCGCTCCACTTGCTTCATCTGATACAACGCCCGAAACAGACTGTTGTGCAGAGGCCAAATGAAAAGCAAAAAAGATAAACAAGACAACCATGTGCTTCGCAGCATGGAACCGCTTGAATAATAAGTTTTCACATAAATTTTTCATAATTCTTATTAAGTTGTTATGTAATCGATTACACAATATTATTAAAATTTTCCCATATACCAAAATAATTATTCATAATTTTGAGGAATTGACAACTAAAAAATATAAATGAGTAAGAAAGCAACCATTTATGACATTGCTTCAAAACTGAACATCACGGCAGCGACCGTTTCTAGAGCACTAAACAACAGTAAATTGATTAGTGAGAAAACACGTAAACTGGTTCTGAAAACTGCTGAAGAGTTAAATTACAACAAAAACAAGCATGCCTTGGCACTCAAAAGTGGGCAGACCTACGTGGTTGGGTTGGTAGTGCCCACCATCAACCGCCATTTTTTCTCTAATGTGATTAGAGGTGTAGAGGAAACTTTGTATCCAAAAGGATATCAAGTTATGATTTTTCAAACCAACGAATCAGAAAAAAGAGAAGAGGAGATTATTGAAACCTTGCTCAACAATCAAGTTGATGGCATCATCATTTCATTGTCCAAAAAAACAACAAGTGACGCTCATTTTCGAAAAGTGGTCAATAGTGGCACGCCCCTAATATTTTTTGACCGAAAGTTCGACACCCCAGGCACAAGTTCTATTACGCTTGATGATTATACGGGAGGGATTTTGGGTACTCAACATCTTATTGATCAAAATAGAAAAAGAATTGCCTTCGTCTCAGGAGATTTAAAGTTAGGGATTTACAAAAATAGATTTGACGGTTACAAATCTACACTGGGCAACAACAACATCCCTTTTGACAAAGAATTGGTTTTCGAGGCCACAAGTGATATCGCCTCTGGAAAAAAGGTTGCCAAAAAAATATTGAATTTACCTAAAATCCCTAATGCTGTTTTTTGTTCTTCTGACTATGTGGCCTTGGGTGTAATTCAGCATTTACAAAGTCTTAAGGTAAGAATTCCCGATGAAATTGCTGTTGTAGGATTTAGTAACGAACCTTTTACCAGTTTGCTCGAGCTCTCCATTACTTCTATCGAACAAAACCCCATTGTGATGGGTGAAAGTGCTGCAAGAATATTTTTGGAAAAAGTGAACAATAAAGATGTTGTTTTAGAACAATCAGCCAAGCTCAAGCCAGAACTACTCGTTCGAAAGTCATCACAAATTCTTAAGTCCTAAAGCGACACCCCTCTTTTCCAAGGGATAAAATCATATTGTTTATTCTGAACAGCTTTTGTTGTGGAGTGGCCACTAGCCACGTCAACAATGTAGTTTAACAAACGGTCGGCAGCCTCTTCTAGACTTTCATTCCCTGTAATAACAGTTCCTGCATCAAAGTCAATTATATCGCCCATTTTTTCAAAAAGGTGACTGTTCGAAGATACTTTTATGACTGGCACAACAGGGTTGCCAGTAGGTGTTCCCAATCCTGTTGTAAACAAAATAATGTTGGTGCCCGATGCGGCCAAGGCCGTAGTGCTTTCAACATCATTTCCTGGCGTGCAGAGCAGGTGTAGTCCCTCTTCGTTACAATATTCAGCATAGTCTGCCACATTAACGATGGGCGCGGTACCTCCTTTTTTAGCAGCACCAGCACTTTTCATCGCATCTGTAATTAGGCCATCTTTGATGTTCCCTGGAGATGGGTTCATATCAAAACCAGAGCCTGCTTTTATGGCCGAAGCTTCGAAGGCTTTCATGAGTTCCAAAAATCTATGCGCTGATTGAGGCTTAACGCAGCGGTCAATTAAGTTTTGTTCAACACCACATAGTTCAGGAAATTCTGCAAGAATAGCTTTGCCTTTTAAGGCCACCAAAATATCACTCACGCGCCCCAAAACAGGGTTTGCCGAAATCCCCGAAAAACCATCAGAACCTCCACACTCTAACCCAACACTAAGTTTAGATAGCGGTGCGGGCTGACGAACGATATTATTGGCTGTTTTCAAGGCTTCAAAAGTTTCTGCAATGATTTTTTGCATCATTTTGTCATTATTCCCCGACTCTTGTTGGTCAAAAATCAAAACAGGTTTTTCAATGTTTGGATTGATGTCATGCAGTGCTTTCTTGAAAATCTCAACTTGTAGGTTTTGGCATCCTAAACTAAGTACAGTGACCCCTGCCACATTGGGATTATTGACATAACCTGCAAGCAGCTTGGCCAACATAACAGCATCTTCGCGAGTGCCCCCACATCCGCCCTGGTGGGTTAAAAACCTTAGTGATATATTGGAAAGTATAGGATTTGCTTTTGGCTCTACATGGGTTTCTTCACGACCTCCAATCAACGAGCGAAAATAATTTCTAAGCTCCATTTCGGACGAAATTCCTAACTCTTTCTCAAAAACCTCTTTAAGGGCCTCAATATTTTTGTTTTCACAAAAAACCAGTGGAAAGAAAAGCCATACATTTTCTGTACCAACCTGTCCATCGGCTCTGTGATAACCCATAAAAGTTCGGTTTTGCCAGGCAGTGATATTGGGTGATGTCCATTGATAATTGGTGTCTAGAATAGCGGCTTCACTTTTACTATGTTTCACATTGTCCACGTGAAGTGCCGTTCCAGCAGCTATGTGCTCTGTTGCTTTACCAACCAGCAAACCATACATAACAATGGCGTCGCCAATGTTAAAGTCATGAAGTGCCATTTTGTGTTTGGCTTTTATGTTTTCTTTAACCTCAATGGAAAACCCCTCTGTAGTCACCGTGGTTCCTGCTGTAAGATTTTCTAGAGCCACTACTACATTATCGGTGGCCTCGAGTTGCAAAATTGGACTTTTCATCATTTTGTTTGTGCTAAACATTGTTGTATGGCCACGGTGGTTCCTTGATTTTCCAATAAAGAAAGCCAATGCGTCACTTGATGGGCTAGACCTTCGATTTTGGTGAGGTCTTCGCCCCAAAAGGTGTCATTAGCCAATGCTTTTTCAACCACAACGTTTGTGGGGTTTTCTTTCCACAGCTGTACGAAAAAGTTTACAACAGCTTCATCGTCTTGTACAGGAAGCGCTCGCTCGTTCCAATTTCCTTTATAGAATAACAATAATGCAGCAAAGGACAAGGCGCAATTTTGTGGAATTTTATTAAACTTTTCCCTGTAAGAAAGCATAGTGGGGAGTACTCTGACAGAAAATTTTGAAATTGAATTTAAAGCAATGCTCTCTAGTTTATGCACAACAAAAGGATTTCTGAAACGATCAAATACCTCGAGGGTGTATTGTTCCATTTCATTTTTGTCTAAATCCACACTAGGCACAATTTCGTTGAAAGCCAATGTTTTAATAAACTCAAAAGTGAAAGGGTCATCAATAGATTCTCTGACTGTTCTGTGGCCATGCAAATAGCAAAGTGGCACCATGGCTGTGTGTATGCCATTTAGAACTCTAACTTTTCGTGTTCGGTAGGGCTGAATCGAAGGTACGAATTTAACATCTAGGGCAGTTTTTTCGAAGGGTAATTTGCTTTTCAAAGCTTGATCCCCTTCGATAACCCATAAGAAGAAATTTTCGGCACTCACCATCAATTGATCTTCATAACCCAACAATTTGGTGTATTCGCTCACTTGCTCTCTTGGGTAGCCAGGAACAATTCTGTCCACCAAAGTGTTGTGAAAACTATTGGCCTGTTCAACCCAATTCGAAAATCCTGAATCTAATGACCACAACGATGCATATTGAAGTATGCAAGTTTTAAGTTTATCGGCATTGTAATTGATTAACTCGCATGGGATAATGTGGAGTCCTTTAGAAACATCACCAGAAAAATGTTTATAGCGTTGGTGTAAAAAATAGGTGAGTTTGGCTGGAAAAGTGTTTGGAGGAACCGAATCATATTGATCATTTTCATCAAAAACTATCCCAGCCTCTGTGGTATTTGAGAACACAAATTCAAGGGAGTCAAGTAGTGCCAATTGACGAAAACTTTCGAAGTCTTCAAACGGATTGATGCTTTGTTGAACAGCTGTTACCAAATGATGCTGTTCAATAATTTCACCGTTCGAAATTCCTTTTAAAAACAACGTATATAGGCCATCTTGCTTATCTAAGACATCAACCATGCCATGAATGATGGGTTGCACAACGGCAACAGCCCCAGAAAAATCTGTTTTGGCGTTGAGTTGATCGATTGCATAATCTACAAAAGCCCTTAGAAAGTTTCCCTCCCCAAATTGTATGATTTTGATGGGTAGGTTTGATGTGGTTTCGACATTTAGTCTATTGAGTGGTTTCAAGTTGTTGAGAATTATAAATTAAACAGAGATGGTAACCAAAGGGAAAGTGCTGGGATATAGGTTACCAACATCAAAGCAAAAATCATGGCAATAAATAGCGGAAGCAAAGGTCTAATCACTTTTTGTATGGTTGTTTTGGCTACGCCGATCCCCACAAACAACACACTTCCAACAGGAGGTGTACATAGCCCAATGCAAAGGTTTAATACCATGATCATTCCAAAATGAACTGGGTCCATGCCAAGTTGGGTCACAACAGGAAGAAATATGGGCGTGAAAATAAGGACAGCAGGTGTCATGTCCATAAAAATTCCTACGAACAATAATATTAGGTTTATCATTAAAAGAATAACGATTTTATTGTCACTCAAAGAAATCAAACTATGACTAATCATTTCGGGAATGTTTTCGTAGGACAATACCCATGACATGCTCATCGAAGCTGCAATTAAAAACATTACAATGGCTGTTGTTGAGCTCGCATTTAACAAAATTCCAAAAAGGCTTTTCACATTAATTTCTTTGTAGGCAAAACCAAGAATAAGGGTATAAATTACGGCTACTGCTGACGCCTCTGTTGCGGTGAATACTCCTGATACAATACCACCTATGACCACCACAAGCAGCATCAGACTAGGAAAAGCGTGGACAAAAGTTTTGGCTACAACAGATAAAGGTGCTCTTTTTCCTGTTTTGAATTTGTTCTTTTTGGCCCAAACCATGGCCACAATCATTAAGAATAATCCAGTGATAATTCCAGGGATATACCCTGCTAAAAACAAGGCTGCGATTGAAGCCCCACCACTGGCTAGGGAATAAACGATTAAAACATTACTGGGTGGAATAATTAAACCCGTAGTGGCCGATGTTATATTTACAGCCACTCCAAAACCCTTGGGGTAGCCTTCCTTTTCCATTTCTGGTCCGAGAATACTCCCCATGGCCGAAGCAGAAGCCATGGCAGAGCCCGCAACAGCACCCATGAGCATGGCCGAAATGATATTAATCAGTGCAAGGCCCCCAGGCAAAAATCCAACCAGTGCTTTGGCAAAGGCCACCAATCGGTGGGCAATGCCTCCTTTGTTCATCAGTTCACCAGAGAGGATAAAAAACGGAATGGCCAACAAGGCAAAACTATCGATCCCTGTTCCCATTCTTTGTGCAATTGTGGTGAGTGCAGGCAAAGCAGGAACACTTACAATGAGCGTAAAAACAGAAGAAATGGTGATGCTCCACGCCACAGGGGTTCCAATAGACAATAAGACTAAAAAGCTTAAAAGCAAGATGCCAACTGATAAATATTCCATTACACTTCTTTTTTAATGAGATCACATAGTTTGTAAAACACAATACAAAGGCCACTAATAGGAATACACAGATAGACCAAATAAAGCGGAATTTGAAGTGCTGCAGATTTCTGTCCTAAAACAAAACTTAAGTAAACCAATCGGCTTCCACCAATGATAAAAACACTTATGGCAAACAAAATGATAATACTATGAATAATGTTGTTTAATTTTTTTTGGCCTTTATCATCTAGGCGTTCTGGCAATATGTTTATGGCTACGTGCAGTCTTTTTCCCGAAACATAGGCAGTTCCCAAAACGCCAAGCCAAATCATTAAATATCTGGCCAGCTCATCGGTAAAAGAACTTGGATTTTCGAGCACATATCTAGAAAAGACTTGCCAACTGACGTTAATGACCATAACGGCCAATAAAATCACCAAAATATATTCTAAAGTTCTATCGAGTTTTTGTTGCACATTATTCATATAAACTTATTGATTTTGAATGGCCAAAACAAGGTTATTGATGCTTTCGTTGGCACTAAACATATCGTAAACAGGCTGAACTGTTTTAGAAAATTGAGTTTTGTCGGGGTAAATAATCTCGACCCCTGCTTTTTCAAGCGCACTAAGCGATTCTGCTTCCGAGGCCGCCCAAAGTTCTCTTTGATAGGCCACAGAAATAGACACTGCTTCTTCCAACCAAGCTTTTTCTTGAGTCGTTAGCGATTCCCATAGATAGGAGCTTCCCACCAATACATCAGGGAGAGTGGTGTGTTCATCGAGGGTATAATATTTACAAACCTCAAATTGTTTTGACAAATAGAAACTTGGGGGATTGTTTTCGGCCCCATCCACGACTTCTTGCTGAAGTGAGGTGTAGAGCTCTCCCCAAGAAATGGGCGTTGGTGAACCCCCCATACTTTCAACCATTTTCATGGCCGTTACACTTTCCATTACCCTAATCTTGAGCCCTTCAAGGTCTGACGGATTGTGAACAGGTTTGCTTTTGGTATAGAAACTCCGGCTTCCAGCGTCGTAATAAGCAAGGCCCTTAATGCGAAACTGCAAGGTTTCGTTTAGTAATTTTTTGCCGATTGATCCGTCCATCACGCTATAGGCATGTGCTTTATCTCTAAACAAATAGGGAAGTCCAAAAACTTTCATGTTGGGCGAAAAATTTTCCATCACACCCGCAGAAACTTTGGTGATGTCTAAACTGCCTATTTGGAGCAATTCCAAACATTCGCGCTCAGACCCTAATTGTTGGTTGGGATAAATTTTAATTTGCATTTTGCCCTTAGACAATTTGGCCAACTCTTCACCCATCTTCACCATCGCTTTGTGCACCGAATGGTTAGTGTCTAGTCCATGGCCCAGCCGAATTGTTTTCACGCCACTAGAAGTGGTGCAAGCCATTAGTGTAATAAAACTCAATAAAAACAATCCTTTTTTCATCAATCTCATGTCATTTGTTTGTAGCCTTCAAAGCGATGCTTCACCTCGCAAAAACGGCGAGAAATTTCATTTTCGATATTTAATACGATTATGTTCTAACTTTTTCAATGAGCTTTAGGGTTTGGGCAACATCTTCACGTAACTTATCGTATTGTCCATTCGAAATAATTTCTTTGGTGAGTAATTTAGATCCCATTCCCACACAAATTACTCCAGCATCGAACCAGGCTCGAAGGTTAGATTCTTCAGGGGAGACCCCTCCTGTTGGCATAATGCTTGTCCAAGGCTGAGGCCCTTTGATGCCCTTAACAAAATTGGGCCCATATACATCCCCAGGGAATAGCTTCACAACTTCACACCCCAATTCTTCGGCGCGTGCTATTTCCGATAAGGATCCACATCCCGAAGACCAAAGAACCTTTCTTCTATTGCAAGCCAAAGAAATATCTTCTCTCAACACTGGGGTCACGACAAAGTTTGCCCCCAAAGCCATATATAATGAGGCTTGCGCAGCATCTGTCACTGAGCCAACGCCCAGAATCATCCCTGGCAATTCTTTTAATGCATATTTGTTTAGAGCTCCGAAAATTTCATGGGCAAAATCACCTCTTGCAGTGAACTCTAACAATCGAGCGCCCCCTTCATAGCAAGCTTTTAGAACGTTTTTACTTACCTCTATATCTGCATGAAAAAACAAAGGCACAAGACCTGTTTTTTTCATGGCTTGGGCGACTTCTAATCTTGAATACTGACTCATTTTCTTAATTTTTATCGGGCTACCCTACCAGAGGCATCACCGCCCATTAATTTTTCAACCTCGTCTATTGTTGCCAAATTGGCGTCGCCTTTGATTGTGTGTTTAAGGCATGAGGCCGCAACGGCAAAATCTAATGCTTTTTGATCGTCGTTTTGGTAGGCCAAAAGTCCGTAAATAAGTCCACCCATAAAGGAATCACCACCACCCACACGATCAACGATATCGGTGATTTGGTATTGTGCTGATTTGTACATGGTTTTGCCATCATACAAAACCCCTGCCCAAGTGTTGTGAGATGCGGAAATTGAGCCCCTTAATGTTGTGATTACTTTTTTGGCCTTAGGGAATTTTTTCATCATCTGTTTACATACAGACAAGAAAGCTTCTGCTTTCACGTGTTCTCCTTGTGTGGTAATGTCTAGGCCTTCGGGTTTTATTCCAAAATGTTTTTCGGCATCTTCTTCGTTGCCCAAAATAATGTCGCAATGATTGGTGAGTTCGGTCATGATTTTTTCACGATCACCACCATAATTCCAAAGTTTTGCTCGGTAATTTAAGTCTGTTGAAATGGTAATTCCCATCTCACTGGCTACTTTAACGGCTTCTAAACAAGCATCGGCTGAGCCTTGAGAAATGGCTGGAGTGATCCCTGTCCAGTGGAACCAATTGGCTCCTTTAAAAACCGTTTTCCAATCGATCATTCCAGGTTTTATTTCTGCCATTGCTGAGTGAGCACGATCATAGACCACTTTGCTCCCCCGAGAAACAGCACCGGTTTCTAAAAAATAAATCCCCAAGCGGTCTCCGCCATAGGCAATGTGAGAAACGCCTACCCCTCTTTTTCGCATTTCCATCATGGCACATTGACCAATGTCATTTTTGGGCAGTCGAGTAACGAACTCAACTGGAACGTTATAATTGGCTAAAGATACGGCTACGTTAGACTCCCCACCGCCATAAACAACATCGAAATTGTCTGCTTGAGAGAATCTTAAAAAACCTGAAGGAGAAAGTCTAAGCATAATTTCTCCAAATGTGACTACTTTATTCATTAGGGTGTGTTTTGTTTGGTTGATGTAATGTTATTTAAAATTAAAAAAGTTTTGTGCGTTGTTAAAACAAATGTCTTCAACGATCTGTCCGATGGATTTCATATCATTTGGAAGCAATCCCTGATCGATATCAGCCCCTATAAGCTGGCATAACAATCTTCGAAAATATTCGTGTCTAGGGAAAGACATAAAACTCCTCGAATCGGTGAGCATGCCAACAAAAGTACTTAGCACGCCCATGTTTGAAAGTGCATTGATTTGTTTTGTCATGCCATCTAGCTGATCTAAAAACCACCATCCCGAACCGAATTGCACTTTTCCCTTCACGCTTCCGTCATTGAAGTTTCCAATCATGGTTGCGAAAATTTCGTTGTCGGCAGGATTTAAATTGTATAAAATGGTTTTGGCCAACTGATCACTCCCGTCTAAGGTGTCTAGAAATTTCGAAAGCCCTGCTGCCTGGTTGTAATTTCCTATAGAATCCCAACCCGTGTCGGGTCCAAGTTCAGAGAGCATCCGCTTATTGTTGTTACGCATGGCGCCCAAATGAAACTGCTGCACCCATCCCCTTATGTGATAGGATTTGGCTAGAAACAAGGTGATGGCAGTTTTAAACTGATGGACTTCTAATGTTGAAAGTTCTTCGCCTTGAAATCTTTTTTGAAGGATGGCAGCAGCCTGAGTTTCAGAGCAAGAAGCAAAGGGAACATATTCTAAACCATGATCAGACAATTTGCATCCATGAGCATCAAAATAGTCCATTCTTAAGGAAAGTGCTTCTTTAAGGGTTTCGTATGAATTAATGCTAATTTGAGCAACTTTTTCCAACTGCTTGAGATAGCCTAAGAAGTTATCTTGTTGAATTTCAATGGCTTTATCAGGCCTAAATGCCGTTGAAAGGATGAGGCCAGATGGGTGGTTTTTGAATTGCTCGTGATAGTTTAGTGTGTCGATAGGATCTTCAGTAGTACAAACGACAGAAACATTCATCTTCTTTAACAAGCCCAAACAACTATAATCGGGCTGTTGAAGCATGGCCGTGGTTTTTTCATATATATCTTCTGCTGTTTCGGGGTTTAGCAAAGTGTCGATGTTGAAATAACGTTGCAGTTCTAGATGCGTCCAGTGATATAATGGGTTTCGGATAAGTTTAGGGACACATGCTGCCCATTTCAAAAATTTTTCCTTGTCTGAAGCGTCACCTGTAATGTATTTTTCGTTGACACCGAGGGTGCGCATGGCGCGCCATTTATAATGATCTCCATCTATCCAAATTTTGGTAATGTTCTCAAACTGATGGTTTTCGGCAATCAGTTTTGGAGACAAATGACAATGGTAATCTATGATGGGTTGGGGTGCTGCATATTGGTGGTATAACGACTTGGAGTAGTCGTTGAAAAGCAAAAAGTCTTTGTCTAAAAAGTTGTTGTTAGCCGTCATTATTTTTCGTTGTTTGGTTTGCCAATGGTAGCCAATATACCACCGTCAACATAAATGATTTGTCCGTTTACAAAATCGCTGGCTTTGGTGGCTAAAAATATGGCTGCTCCTTTCAAATCTTCTGTTTTTCCCCATCGGCCTGCTGGCGTTCTGTTCACAATAAAATCGTTAAACGGGTGCCCATCTACTCGAATGGGTGCGGTTTGGCTGGTTTCAAAATATCCAGGGCCAATTCCATTAACTTGAATGTTGTATTTGGCCCACTCAGTGGCTAAATTTCTGGTGAGCATTTTAAGCCCTCCTTTCGCTGCAGCATAGGCGGTAACGCTGTTTCGTCCTAACTCACTCATCATGGAGCAAATGTTAATGATTTTTCCACCGCCAGTTTCTACCATTTGTTTTGCAAATTGTTGTGCCATGTGGAAAGAACCCGTAAGATGAACATCTATGACCGATTTAAAATCAGCGACACTCATTTCTAAAGCAGGAATTCTTTTAATAATACCAGCATTGTTCACCAAAATATCTATTTTTTGATTGGCCAAAATTTTGGAGGTTACTGATTTCACCTGGTCTTCGTTCGTGATGTCTAGCACTACGCCTTCGGCCTCAAAGCCACTGTCATGATATGCTTTTAGGGCGGCTTGAAGTTTGTCTTGATTTGTACTTGAAACAATGATTTTAGCTCCAGCCTCGGCCAGCCCTGTAGCTATGGCCATGCCCAACCCGTGGGTGGCCCCCGAAACAAAAGCAGTTTTATTTTTTAAATCAAATAAATTCATGATTACATTAAATCTTCTACTTCAACAGCGTCCATGTCTCCATAATCTAGGTTTTCTCCAGCCATTCCCCAAATGAAGGTGTAGTTAGATGTTCCAGATCCTGAATGAATCGACCAAGCTGGAGAAATCGCAGCCTGGTGATTTTGGAGAAACAGGTGTCTGGTTTCTTGAGGTTCTCCAATAAAATGACAAACAGTACTTTTGGGCAGTATGTCATAATAAAAATAAACCTCCATTCTTCTCAAATGTGTGTGTGCTGGCATGGTGTTCCAAACACTTCCCTCATGTAATTTTGTTAGACCCATTTGTAGCTGACAAGTTGGGATAATCTCTTGAACAATGAGTTTTTTGATGGTTCTTCGGTTAGAAAACTTTAGGTCACCAAGCTCAACATATTGTGCACGGTCAGAAGATATTTTTTCAGTGGGATAAGCAGCATGTGCAGGCGTAGAATTAAAATAAAACATGGGGCGTTTGTTTTTAACAGCCTCAAAAACAACCTCCTTAACGCCTCTGCCTACATATAGCGCTTCTTCTTTTTCTAGTTCATAGCGTACACCATCAACCAAAACGGTTCCCGTTTCACCAACATTGATGATGCCTAATTCTCTTCTTTCTAAGAAATATTGAGCGCGCAACTCATCAATAGGCTGAAGTTTTAGATCCTTGGAAACGGGCATGGCTCCACCAACAACAAAACGATCATAGGTTGTGTAGTAACAACTCAGCTGATCTTGCTCAAAAAGTGATGCTATTAAGAAACGATCTCTTAGTTCCTGAGTGTCTAATTTTTTAAACTCTGTTGGGTGGGTGGCTAGATACGTTTTATTAGCATACATAATTTTAATTTTTAGTAATCGATTGCAAAGATATGATTTTGCAGGACTTTTTTATAAAATAAATCTGTTATCTTCCTCAAAAAACATTTTATTTTTGGCAATATACTCATGTTGTTATTTAAGTTCAAAAGCACCCAAATCAGGGGCGTTGCCTAAATAGGGAAGCCCAACATCTACCCCTTTATCAATGAGATCGCTTGATGTTTTAAGCTTTAAAAAGTCAATCACAGGCAATGAGCCGTCAGCATTTCTTGGCGATTTCAGCAAGTCGAGGTTAATGCTCACAAAATCGTCGGCTGATGCGGCTAGACCATCTTGCCAACTGTTGTTGGTAACGTCTAGATTGGTTGCTTTTACGCTGTCGCTGTTGACACCATCAAAAGACAAGGTGTTTTTTATGGTTAAATTATTGGCAATGTTTGTGTTGCTAAAGCTAACATTACGCCCGTTTTTGTAGGAGGATCCATTGTTAATGACAATATCCCCTCTGTTGCTGTTGTGGTCAAATCCATCGGCTACATTGTTTGCTGCAATGCAGTTGTTAAACACGGTGTGATGTTTTAACAGCTTGTTGTCGCTTCCACCGGTTTTAAATCCGTTTCCGTCGCCTGTTGTTTTTGATCCATTTGCAAAATAGCCATTGCTAAAAGCCCAACAATCAGAATAATAAGTGGTGACATTATCTGCACCCCTAAGGTAGCCATCAAAGCCATCATCGGAGTTTTGCCAAGCACGACAACCTATAAATTCGTTTTCTGTTCCTACATCCATTTTGGCTGCATAGCCATCAGCATTTTCATGTGTTGGGTCAACATTATCGAAGGAATCACAATTTATAATTTTATTTTTAGTGGCGCCTCCTCCTAATTGAAGTCCAGTGTCTTTGTTTTCCTTAAAAACACAATTTTCTACGATGTTATAATTCCCCGAAAGATACATGCCATTGTCGCCTGCACCAACAAAATCAATTTGCTTCACATGCCAATAAGACCCCGAGAGGCGAACACCCCGATTGGAAGATGATGTTGACATTGAAGAAAAATCGAATACAACCCTATCGGTAGTATTGGGGTTGGCCTGAAGGGTAATTGGGGCGCTATTTGTCCCAGATTTAGAAAGCCCAATTGAAGATCCAAAAGCATAGGTGCCGGCATCAATGGTGATGACATCGCCTGGTTGTGCATTCCCAATAGCGGCCATGATCTGCTGGGCCGTGTTTAGGTTGGTTCCCTGTCCATTGAATCCTGAGATGTTAATGGTAATTTGGCTATGAATCGAAGCTGATGCTTTAGAGGTGAGTGTGACCACAACGGCGCCATTGGTTTTGGGTGTTAGCAAGCCCGTTTGGGAAATCTCAGCAATATTGGCATCCGAAACAGCCCACTCCACCGCCTTGTTGGTGGCGTTTGAAGGAAGCACTTGTGCTTCTAGTTGCAAGCTTTTGGTGTCTGTAATGTCACGTCCTCCTTGTATATTAACACTTTGTACGGCAATGACAACTCCTGAGACCAAGAAAGATTTTTGACCAATGGTTTTAGAAGCATCATTAGCCGTGGCCTTAACATTTACGGTTCCGTTACTCACTGCCGAGAGCAATCCTTTTTGGTCTATGGTTGCAATAGAAGCATCGGAGGTGGACCAAGTAATGCTTTTATTGGAGGCGTCTGTTGGAGAAATGGTAGCGCTTAATTGTTGGGTTGTGCCATCTGAAATATTCTGGCCAACAATCGTTATTTTTTGCACAAGAACCGCTGTTGGCTTTTGTTCTTCAACAGTTTCGCTTTTGGAGCAAGCCCAAACGAAAAGCAGCGTTAAAGTTGAAACAATGTATTTCATGTTAAGCGGGAAAAAACACCTAACCTAAAAAGCATCTTTGCTCGATAGATTAGGTGTGTTAAAATTAATAAACTGCTTGACTAAAAGCTATATTTGAGCATAAACTCATAATTACTATCTATGTCCTGCAAATCTCGTGCACTCATGCCATAGGCTACACCCAATTTAAATTTTGGTGAAACTTGAACGGCATATAATGCGGCAAAATTACTGTCCACTCTATAAGTCGCCCCAAACTCAACTTTTTGATTATAAATTAAGGTGGCGTTAAGGTCAGTAGAAATTGGAATTCCGCCGGCATATCTAAAGAACACTCCAGGTCTTAGCACAAAAGTGTTTGCGCCATCGAGGGCAAAGTTATAACTGGCTGATCCATAGACGTGGGTTTTACCCGTGGACAACAATGCAATCCCATTTTCTTCTGAGATGCGGCTGGTATTGAAAAAACGAGGAATCGACAACGCCATATTCCATTTGTGGTTTTTGAGGTGAAATCCAAAGCCCATGTTGGGTTTGAATAAGCTAATGTCAACCAAACTTGGATCAGAGACGCTGCTCAATGTCTCAAGTCCGCTAGCATTGAGGTTGTAAAACATTCCTGTAGCTCTTAATCCAAAAAACAAATCTGTTTCTTCACTAACCTGGATTTTAAATGAAAAGTCTAACGACAAAAGGTTTTGTGTTTCCACAAATGTGTTGTCGTTGATCACCGAAAGTCCCAAGCCCAAGCCCTTACCTAGGGCCTTATCATAGCTTAAGAATTTCGTTTCGGGAGACAAAGCTACCCCCGCCCATTCTTTAACATAGGCGGTGGTAATGTTTGCTTGTGTGCTGGTGCCTGCATAAGCTGGGTTGTAAATCAGCATCAAGTCATTGAACTGATAAACAGAGCTTTCTTGCTGAGACCATGAAAAGGTCATGACTCCTAAAAAAAGTGCAGTGGTATATAATTTTAATTTTTTCATTTTCTGTGTTTAAAAATTCAACTTAGTTCGACGCTATATAAATCCATCCCTTGTCTTCTGGTGAGCCATCACCATCTAAATCAATGGTGTAGTAGTATGACCCGCTAGGCAGCCTAGAGGCGCTGTCTGTATTGCGACGACCATCCCAATCGTTTTGGTAATTAACAACTGAGAAAACCTCAGCACCCCAACGGTTATAGACACGGATCACGCTCTTTGGATGGTTGAGAATATTTTCCACCAACCAAGTGTCGTTAATGCCATCGCCATTGGGAGTGATGGCTTGAGATGCTGTAATTTTTAAATCATCACAAACGTCTCCAATTCCATCGAAATCAAGATCTGACTGATCGGCGTTGCTGGTGGTGGGACAGTTGTCTATTAAATCATTAACACCATCGCCATCAGAGTCAACCAAGGTAGGATTCGATCCAATCAAGGCTTCTTGTGCATCAGTTAAACCGTCATCATCATCGTCGTCGTCATTCAGGTTTGATGTTCCATCCCCATCAGTGTCAAGCGGAACAGAGGTGGCATCGTTCGCATCACTTTGATTTTGAGTGGTTTCATCATAATCTAAATAGCCATCGCCATCAGAATCAGAAAGAGGATCAAGATTGTCCACGTCTTTTTCATCGGCCAAACCGTCGCCGTCTTCGTCATTTGTGCTAGATTCTAAAGCATCAATAATGCCATCTCCGTCGAAATCTGTTAGGCCTTCTTCGGCATCATCTTTTCCGTCGCCATCGGTGTCTGCTTTTGATGGATCTGTACCATTTTCAATTTCATCTAAATCAACGATGGTGTCGCCGTCGGTATCATCAGCAGCTCTAAGGGCTGGGAATGGATCCCAATCGTCGCTGCCTTTGGTGAAGTTAAAAGTGGTGATGTCAGTTCCATCGTTGAGGGTTGGAGTTGTGAGCAGCGTGGCCCAACTCGCACGACTTGCAGTGTTGTCAACTCCAGATTTCTCAACCGTCTGAAATTCATACATTCCTGCAGACTCTCCGCCAAGTGAGCTTGTCCATCCCTCTGCAGAAATTAGAGATTTACCTTCGTCACCTGGGTAGGTTGACGTATCAATTTTGGTTTTATAGAACACCACTTCACTTGTGTTGGCTTGCCATGGACGACCAAAGTATCCTGGTTTGGCCCCATATAATGAAGCTGTTTCAACTTCTGGAATTGTTGAAATAACATTACATTCATACATCAGATATCCTCGACCACCATCTTGTTGTGCTGCAGTAATGTAGGCTGCATCACCTGCAGTATCACTGGTATTGAGCACAAAGTCTGTGTGATAGAACACCGCTGTCATGCCACCAAAAATGTAATCAACAGCCCCCATCATGGCACCTCGATATACGGCTACTCGCGCACCGCGGTTTCCGAAGAAGGCATCTTGACGACCAACCACACGACAATTGTTAAGGACAACTTTGTCTGCTCCGCCAGCAATTCCTATGGCTGCTGCACGTTCTACAAAGCTTCGGTTTTGAACAGAAACATCTCCGACTGTTGTTGGCCTAGGCCCTTTAGTGCCATTGCCCTCAACAACAACATCTTGTGATTCTTTAAGTGAAATGTATTGGTTGAATGAGTTTTCGAAGATGATGTCTTCCGCAGTAAATCCTGTGCTGCTCACAACCACTGTGGCATTCCAATATGAGGCCTTAGTCGTTCCAGAAACATTATCATTTGAACGATATCCGTTGGCTTTATTTACTTCTAAAACTTCAGCATTCCATTTGTTGTCATCTCCCTGGCTATAATAATGGTAGCCAAAGCCATAATATGAAGTAATTCTTACGGCATTGTCGTCAATATCAACGCCTTGGTTAGCCAAAGCGATACTAGGCATCGATGCGGCGTTTTTGAATGTGATATTTGGGCTTGAGATGACGACCATTTCCTCGTAGTTTCCTGGATCAATCAAAACGGTTACACGCTGAGTTTCAGTTCTCACCATTTTGTTGATGTCTTCGATAGCTCCATTTATTGTGAGATAGTCTTTATCAACACCCACAGTGACCACTTCTTTGTAAGGAACAATCCTATCAACGTTGATGTTGGTGATGTAGGTGGTTCCTCCAAAAGTCAAGGTGACATAAGTTGCAGCTGCTCCTGTGTTGATGTATTCTGCGGTTTCAATCACTGAAGTGCTTCCCGATGAGGTTGTAATTGCAGTGCCTCCATCGATTGAGAAGTTGGCTGCATAATAATAGCTCACTGTCATTTTTTCATTAACCCCAACAGGGACTTTGATCGTGGCAGCAGTGCTAACCCCTACATGACCTTTTGCAATTTCATTTTTCACTTGTGTGAGCTGAAGTCCTTTGTAATGCGTGTCGGCAAGGACAATAACCCTGTCATCAAAACTCCAATTTGTTACTTTGTTAAAGCTCAGGTTTTTAGATCCTGCGGCACCATCAACGGTTAGGTTGGAGGTGAGGGCCATTTCTAGCGGATATTCATCCAAACCTGAATAGCTTAAAGTATAGGTTCCGTCACGAAGCTCAACTGTAGATACGTCCGCAAAAGTGTATTCGTAGCCTGTTTCATTGACGTTTGTGAACGTTAGCGCCAACTTTCCTAATTGTGTGGCATCCAAATCATCGGAAGTGATGGTAATGGCATATTTAGGTTTCTCCGTAAAGGTGAGATTAGCCGTTTCGGCTGCTTCACCAATAGTGATCGTCTCTGGACTTAGCGTGTAATCGTTAACCCCACTTGCTGTGATGGTATAGGCAACGTTGGCCTCTAGTTCTACAGTGTAAGTACCTGCGGCTGCATTAATTTTGGGCTTAGGCACAAAAAGTTTTCCTGCGGCTGGATCTGCTGCGTAGGTCAGTGCCAAATTGCTTATGTCTGAGCCTAGACCAGAAATGGATCCTGAAACTTGATAAACAACCGCTTTGACAATAGCCAAATTGAGTACTTTGGTGGTTTCATCTACGGCAACTTCTGTAACAGACAATACGTAGCCATTGGCGTTTTCAAGAGAAATTTGATAATCATAACCCGAAGGTAGGGTGGCGCTATAACTGCCCCCAGACATGGTCGCGGTGAAAGGTTTTCCAAATTCGTTTGTAAAAACAATCCCGTAATTGGCAGGGATTCCAGGTGCTAAACTCACGTCAACAGCCCCTGTTAGGGTTTGGTAAATGGGTTGTTTTTGAGTGATTCTATAAACAATCAATTTATCAGCAGCATCATATAATTTGTAGGTGCCTGTTTGCTTGGCCACAAATGTATGATCTTTAATATCACCCAAGTTTTCAGAAAATTCATCTTGAACCGTAGGGTCTGAAACCAAATGGAATCTTAAATTTCCGCCACTATTTCCAGACCTAGCTTTGAATGTGATTTCATCGTTTTCTTGAGCGTCAATCGTAAAATAACGAATCGATCCGTCAGTGGTCCCATTGGCATACACAAGTCCTGTGGCATCGGTGGCCCCATAGATGTTTTCATCTTTTCTGGTTAAACTGGTGTTTGTAGTTCTCAAACGATCACTTGCAGGATTTCCTACCCATGAAACGGCACCAACTGTAAAATCTGGTAAAGTGTTGCCGTTTGAACCAGGCGTAATCGCAGCGTCATACCATGCATTAATGGTGGCCACATCGAGCATGTTTTCAAACAAATTGGCATCAAATTGCTCGGCGCCAAAGTCCCAAACTTTAGCTTTAACAGCTTCTATTGCAATATTTAATCCTGTTACACTAGCGTCATAAGTAAAACTAGGAGTTGCTGATGCAGCAAGTTGAAACTGATAGCCTGGAGCATTGGATAAGCTATATGTGTAGTTTTGCCCTTCAGGAATGCTCACACTATAGTTGCCTCCAGAAGGTGTTACGGCCCATTCCTCTCCAAATTGATTGGTGAAAACAATCTGAAAATCTGAGGGTATTCCACCTGCTGCTGAAACATCAACAGTTCCTGAAAGTAATTTGTAGTTTGCTTCCTTTTGAGTGATTCTATAAACAATCAATTTATCAGCAGCATCATATAATTTGTAGGTGCCTGTTTGCTTGGCCACAAATGTATGATCTTTAATATCACCCAAGTTTTCAGAAAATTCATCTTGAACCGTAGGGTCTGAAACCAAATGGAATCTTAAATTTCCGCCACTATTTCCAGACCTAGCTTTGAATGTGATTTCATCGTTTTCTTGAGCGTCAATCGTAAAATAACGAATCGATCCGTCAGTGGTCCCATTGGCATACACAAGTCCTGTGGCATCGGTGGCCCCATAGATGTTTTCATCTTTTCTGGTTAAACTGGTGTTTGTAGTTCTCAAACGATCACTTGCAGGATTTCCTACCCATGAAACGGCACCAACTGTAAAATCTGGTAAAGTGTTGCCGTTTGAACCAGGCGTAATCGCAGCGTCATACCATCCATTAATGGTGGCCACATCGAGCATATTGTCATACAAATTGGCATCCAATTGTTCTGCGCCAAAGTCCCAAACATCAGCTAAACCGTTTGAATTTTCAACTTTTAATCCATGAATATAGATGGCTTTGTCATCTCCAACAAAAGTAGCAGTAACAATGCCTGCTTGACCAGTATAGTCGAAGGTAAATCCTTGCCCATCTGTGTCACCCCTGTTGTCTGCTCGAACAGTGCCCAAAACATTTCCAGAGGCATCCGAAAATTCGATGAAAGTGTTTGGCCCTCCATAGGTACACGTATAAAAAGTGATTTGTGCACGTCCAGCAACTGAAATTTCAACTGTGTTGTTTACATAAAAATTAACCCCATGCTGAGTATCATGCCACCAAAACTTTCTATCGTTGTTGGTGTTCACACTCGTAAAGCCTACAAGATTGTCGGCTGTTTGAAAGCTGTCCAACCTAGACGTATCTCCCGATATTGTTAAACCATTGGCAAAATCGTAAGTAATTGTTGCTCCTGCGGTAGCATTAGACAAGCTAGTCTGTGCAAAAGACACAAACATACTTGTCATTAGCGTAAAGAAGTAAAAAATGTTTTTCATAATATATATTACGTTGTTGTTAATTGATTGACTAGTAGTCAAAAAAATTATTTGAAAATTTGGTTAAATATAAAAAGTAATCGATTACATAAACAAATAATTCGCTCTTTTTTTGTTAAATAAAACAAAATTTCTAAAAAAATAGCTTTAAAATCTTTGAATCACATTGCTTTTATTTATGAAAAACTGTGCAAGATTTCTTAAAATATTTTGAAGGAAGCTTTTGTTCTAAACGAAATGTGTGATCTAAATTTTGTTTAACTAGTTTGTTGTAGTGTTGATAAATTCAATGTCTGAATTGAGCAACATTAGACCATTGTGAACATGCACAACAGTTGTTTCACAAATTGCAGTTAAAGATTTAAAAAAAGTAGCCTAAATGCGAAGTGTATTCAATGACGGTTAATTTGCACAGGTCATGTCTGCGCCACAACATTGAGGAGATTTGATTTTTCCTTCGCAACTTGGACATTGAGAAATTTGCACACTTGTTCCGTCTTCAAGAACGAGCACACCATTTTCTAAGGGTGTATTGCATTTAGCACATTGTGCCTTAACGGCCATTCCACATTGCGAACAGGTATAAGTAGCTTCCATAGGATCGAATTAAAGTTTAGATGTAAAGTTAATCAAATTTGTTTAAGACACACTATAGGGACGGGGCTTAGCGCCAAAACCTTTAAGATTTCTTAGTTTTGCCACTTTTTAGGCACAAACGCCTTTGCACAAAAACACTATTATGCGAAAAGTATTCAACCTCTTCGATCTTTCTTTAAAAGTTAATTATAGAACCGAAATTCTATCTGGCCTCACAGTGGCCCTTGCGTTGGTGCCAGAAGCTGTTGCTTTTGCGCTCATTGCGGGACTTTCTCCCTTAACAGGACTCTATGCGGCTTTTGTTATGGGATTGATTACCTCCATATTTGGCGGCCGTCCTGGAATGATCTCAGGAGCCACAGGTGCAGTGGCCGTGGTTTTGGTGGTGTTGGTTAAAGACTTTGGCGTTGAATATGTTTTTGCTACCATCATTCTTGCAGGCCTATTGCAGTTTATTGCAGGAAGCCTCCGTCTAGGGAAATTTATACGGCTCGTGCCCCATCCTGTTATTTTTGGTTTCGTAAATGGCTTGGCCATTATCATATTCATGTCGCAGCTCGACCAGTTCAAGGACCCTTCAGGGCAGTGGCTCCAAGGCCAGGAACTCTATGTTTTGCTGGGGTTAGTTTGTTTAACAATGGGTGTTATTTTTGGATTGCCCAAAATCACAAAAGCCATCCCGGCTTCGCTTACCGCCATTTTGGTCATCTTTGGATTGGTTACTTTTTTTGAGATTGAAACCAAAACTGTTGGTGATTTAGCCTCAATACAGGGTTCTTTTCCTCCTTTTCATCTGCCTAAAGTTCCGCTCAACTTTGAAACCTTAAGCATCATTTTTCCCTTTGCCGCTATAGTGGCTGGCGTGGGACTAATCGAAAGCTTGCTCACCCTCAATATTGTCGATGAAATTACCGAAACCCGCGGAAGCGGCAACAAAGAAGCTGTGGCCCAAGGCGTTGCCAACATACTGTCAGGACTTTTTTCTGGGATGGGTGGCTGTGCCATGATTGGCCAAAGCCTCATCAATGTCTCTAATGGAGCAAGGGCACGACTCTCGGGTATTGTGGCCTCAATTATGTTACTCATGTTTGTGATGTTTGGCTCCTCTCTTATAGAAAAAGTGCCCATGGCAGCCCTAGTTGGACTAATGATTATGGTCTCTATAGGAACTTTTGAATGGGCCAGCCTAAAAACTTTTAACAAAATGCCAAAGTCCGATGTGCTTGTCATGGTGCTCGTAACTTTAGTCACCGTTTTTCTACACAATTTGGCACTTGCTGTTGTCGTTGGAGTCATTATTGCAGCACTTGTGTTTGCCTGGGACAATGCCAAAAGAATTCGTGCAAGAAAACATTTAGACGAAAACGGTAGGAAACATTATGAAATTTATGGCCCCTTGTTTTTTGGTTCTGTTACCGCCTTTCAAGAAAAATTTGACGTCATTAATGATCCCAATGAAGTGATTATTGATTTCCGAGAAAGTCGTGTCGTGGACATGTCCGCCATTGAAGCGCTCAATAAACTAACCGAACGATATTTGAAGCTCGGCAAAACACTTCATCTTAAACACCTTAGCCCTGATTGTCAAAAATTGTTGCACAAAGCAGACACGCTTATCGAAGTCAACGTTCTTGAGGATCCCACCTATAAAGTTGTTGTTGACGCATAATTGAAATTAAATTTTGATTGTATTCAAAAAAGTTTTAGTTTTGTCAAGTAAACATTACTTTTTGTAAATAAAAACTGACAAAATGCAAGAAAGAAAAAAGAGAACCGTGCAATTGGCCGTTTGGACATGGAGCTGGGTAGCCACCCTAGCTTTGGCTACTTTTGGTCCAAAATTTATTTGGGAAAATCAACCCATCTTAACCCCGATAGCCATCATATTGAATTTTTTAATCGGACTATTAATGATTTTAGCCAACCGCCGTCTTTTTAACAATTTTGATGAGTTGGAAAGAAAAATTCATTTAGAAGCTTTAGCCATTACGCTTGGCCTAACAGTTGTGGTGGGCTTAAGTTATTCGCTTTTAGACTCGAGCAACCTCATCAACTTTGATGCAGAAATTGGCCTTTTAGTGGGTTTTATTGGGGTGAGCTACATGACTGCACTACTCCTAAACAACAAGCGCTACCAATGAAAAACAAACTTCGCGTTCTCAGGGCCGAACATAACATGACTCAGGAAGATTTAGCAGCTCATATTGGCGTTTCGAGACAAACCATCAACGCCATCGAAAAAGAAAAGTTTGACCCTAGTTTGCCAACAGCCTTCCGAATTTCAAAACTTTTTAAAAAGCCAATCGAGGATATTTTTGAATCAGATCTATAAATTTCTAAGTAAACAATTAAAAATCTAGTTGCCCAAATTTATTGAGATTAAAACTAAGGTTTTAACACGCCACAAGTCTGAACTTTCTAAAAAGTTTGTACCTTTCAAAAGTTAAAGTTTTTGTTTCATCTCATTAAGCAATTGTATGCGCCGATATGCAACCATTTTGGGCATTTTATATACTTCTTTAAGTTTAAAAGCTCAAGTTTACAGTTACAACAGTCAATCAGGAAATGAAACTGTTACACATCGAATATTGATAGAAAACGATTACCTCATCGAAACACAATTTAAGTCCACTAACGGCGCTTTCATTCTCACACGTGGTGGCTTTTTCAGTAACATTGACAGCGACCTTGTTGTCGATTTTGAATTCAATTCTAATCACAAAAATGACGGATTAGAAAAAATCCGTTATTCCTCCAAGGAGCAGTGGGTGGCAACACCTCCAGCCAAACAAGCTTTTGAAGGAAAATGGCTCATGGCAGGAAGGGTCCGAGACGGAATTGAGCAAAGACGGCCTATAAATCGAAGTCGAAAAACCATGAAATTATTACAGAACGGTCATTTTCAATGGACGGCATTCGACACCGAAAACTTTGCTTTTTACGGCTGTGGAGGAGGCACTTATGTGGCTCAAGATGGTGAATATGTAGAAGCCCTAGAATACTTCTCAAGGGATGACACAAAAGTGGGCAAGAGCCTCAATTTCAAATACGAACTTCAAAAAGACGATTGGTTTCACCAAGGTTTTAGCAGTAAGGGAGATCCTCTTCACGAAATTTGGACTTTTAGAAAAAACGATTAATCATGAAAAAAACTTATACCCTTTTGGCCTTGCTGTCGCTCACACTACTTGATGCCCAGCACGATTCAAGAATTTACGATATTATAGAAGCTGTTTCTTCCTCTCGAATCAAAAACGACATTACAAAATTGGCTGGTTTCGGAACCCGCCACACCTTGTCAGATACCCTTTCCGAAACCCAAGGCATTGGAGCGGCAAGACGTTGGATTAAAAAAGAATTCGAACAAATTAGCGAAGATTGCGGTAAATGTTTAGAAGTGTTTTATCAAAACAATTTTTTTGAATCAGATGGCAGGCGACTAACGAGAGACGTTTGGATCAATAATGTAGTGGCCGTACTTAGGGGCACAAAATACCCAAATCGATACGTGATCATGAGCGGCGATATTGACAGTAGAATCAGCGATCCCAACAATTTTACAGACCCATCACCCGGTGCCAACGACAACGCCAGCGGCATGGCTGGAACCATAGAGGCTGCCAGAGTACTGAGTCAATACACTTTCGAAAACAGCATTGCATTCGTTGGCCTATCGGGAGAAGAACAGGGTCTCTATGGTGGCCAAGGATTAGCCAAACATGCTTTGGAACATGGTTGGGACATTATTGGTGTGTTAAACAACGACATGATTGGCAATATTGAAGGTGTCGACGGTGTAATTGATAACCGGACTTTTCGGATTTTCTCCGAACCAACTCCTCCAACCGAAACAGAACGTCAGCGCCGTATGAGAAGGTTTTATGGTGGCGAAGTTGACGGCATTTCTCGTCAACTCGCTCGGTATATACACAAACAAGTAAAAACCTATATGCCAAACATGAATCCGATGATGGTTTATCGCTTGGACAGATTTGGTCGAGGGGGGCATCATCGCCCTTTTAATGATGTAGGATTTGCTGGGGTTCGCATCATGGAAGCCCACGAAAACTACAACCGTCAACACCAAGATTTGAGGACTGAAAATGGAATCGCTTATGGCGATGTGCTAGAGGGTGTTAACTTTGAGTATGCCAGCAAGCTGACAGCAGTTAATATGATTAATTTGGCCAGTTTGGCATGGGCCCCTCCAGCCCCTAAAAACGTGAGTATTGGTGGTGTGGTAGCCCCAGCGGCCAAGCTCAAGTGGGAAAAAGTTCCTGATGCAAAGGGCTATAAAATTTATTGGCGAAACACTACGGCCCCAACATGGGAAAATAGTCGATGGGTTGGGGATGTTGATGCCTACACACTAGAAGGGGTTGTTATTGACAACTTTTTCTTTGGCGTGGCTGCTGTTGGTCACAACGGCCACGAAAGCCCAGTTATTTTTCCCTCAAGTGTTTTTTGAATTAAATGGAATGGCTTATAAACTTTAAAAGGGATTTATAAGCTTTATTTTTAAAAAATAGACCTTCAAATTTTATAAATTTGAAGTCAAAAAGGTTTTGAATTTTATGCTATGAAAACTGTTTTTCACCCTTCAAACTCAAGGGGCTATGCCCATCATGGTTGGCTCGAAGCCCGACACAGCTTTAGTTTTGCCGGATGGTTTCATCCCGAACGCATTCAATTTGGCGCACTGAGGGTTCTCAATGATGACATTATTCAAGGAGGTATGGGCTTTGGCACCCACCCTCACGACAACATGGAAATCATCACAATTCCTATAGAAGGCGCACTTGAACACAAAGACAGCATGGGACATACGGCCACTATCAGTGCTGGTGATATTCAGGTGATGAGTGCTGGAACGGGAATACATCACAGTGAATTTAACAAAAACTCCGACCAACCCATCAACCTCCTGCAACTGTGGATTTTTCCCAACCAGCGTCAGGTTGAACCTCGCTATCAACAATTAGAAATTGCATCCTTGCATCAAAAAAACAAATGCTATCAGTTGCTCTCCCCAAAAGCTGACGATGCTGGGGTATGGATTTATCAAGATGCTTGGATTTATATGCTAGATGCAGCGCCCAAAATTGATGCCAATTACCAAATGCACAAAACCAATCAAGGAGCTTATGTTTTTGTGATTTCTGGAACGGTTAAAATTGGAAATCAAATACTTGAAAAAAGAGATGCGCTTGGTGTTTGGGACACCCAAGGTTTTGAAATTCAAACCCTTTCAGAAGCAAAAGTGCTGATTGTTGAAATCCCTATGGAACCCTAAAAAAACAGCTCATGAAGCAAACTTTCAAAATACAAGGCATGACTTGTGACGGCTGCAGAAAATCGGTTGAAGAAAAATTGCAGGCTGCCTTTCCCAAAGCAAAAGTTGAAGTTTCTCTTCAAAAACACCAACTTACAATGCAAACTGATCAGCCACTTCGGGCCGCTGATCTTGAAAAAAACCTTCCAGATAAATATCGTGTTAGCACTACCACTGGGGAGCCCTACAACAATTTTGAAACACAAACACCCTCTAAATTAAAACAATTAAGGCCTTTATTTCTCATCTTTATATACCTTGTTGTTGGGGTGGTTTGGAAACACTATCCTAGGCCCTTGTCGCCGGAAGCGATGTTAGATTTTATGGGGTTTTTCTTTCTTGTTTTTGCCTTTTTTAAACTGTTGGATTTAAAAGGTTTTCACGCAAGTTTTCAGATGTATGATCCCTTGGCCAAAAGCCTTAATCTTTATGGTTGGATCTATCCCTTTTTAGAGACCTTGTTGGGGATCTTATTTCTAAGTCGCATGCAGACACAGTTGGCACTTTGGACGACCCTTGTTCTTTTGGGGATCACGACATTTGGCGTAACAAAAACTTTACTAGAAAAGAAAAAAATTCAGTGTGCTTGTTTGGGAACAGCTTTGAAACTCCCTATGACTGAAGCCACTTTTATTGAAAACGCCATCATGATTGCAATGGCTGTCGCTATGCTGGTAGGGATTGTTTAGTTAGTGTTTTCGATTCATGAGCCAGTTGCCAAAATCTTTTAAAAGCGTCTTTTTATTCGTGTCAATATTTAATGAATCTAAACACTTGTAAGCTTCATTCGTGAAGTGTGTTACTTGGGCTAACGTTTGTGAAGAAGCCTCAGTCGCCTCAAAAATTTCCAACACTTGTCGAATTTTTTCGTCGGGGGGCATTGAAGAGGGTTCATAAAGTTTCATGAGGGCATTTTGTTGTGCCTGTGAAGCTTTTTGGAGCGCCATGTGATAGAGCATCGTTTTTTTATTCTCAACAATATCTCCTCCCAGTTTCTTTCCAACATCAGATTGACTTCCAAAAACATCGAGCCAGTCGTCTTGAATTTGAAAAGCAATTCCAAGCAAAACTCCAAAATCATAGATTTTTTGAGCTTCTTCTTCTGTGGCCAAAGCTACCAAAGCACCCATTTTTAGTGAACACCCCACCAAAACAGCGGTTTTTAGCCGAATCATTTCTAAATAGTCTTCTAACTTAATCTTGGATTGCACAGAAAAATCCATATCCAACTGTTGACCTTCACAGACCTCTAATGCGGTCTTGCTGAGCAAACTTGTCAGTGAAATAAACAATTCCGAGGAATAGGGTTCAAGGCATTGATAGGCCTCAATGAGCATGGCATCTCCTGAGAGGATTGCTGTATTTACATCCCATTTTTTGTGTACAGTAGCTTGACCCCTTCTCAAAGGAGCGGCGTCCATAATGTCGTCATGCATAAGTGTGAAATTGTGAAAAATTTCAACTGCCTGGGCAGCAGGGAGTGCTTGCTTAGGATCTGTTCCCCAACAATCGGCGGCCATAAGGGCTAATATAGGTCGCAAACGTTTACCCTCTAAACTGAGTAAATAAGCGATGGGTTCGTAAAGATTCGCGGGGCTTGACTTTTGCGAAAAACGCAGCAAATGCGCCTCGAATAATTTTTGATATACGCCTATCTCTTGCATGTGGCTAATTTACAATACGATTTTTGAATGAACAGCAATGCACGTTTAAAAACCTTGGAAACTTTTTTTGTTTATTTAGTTTCCATGTCTATATTTGCATCCGCTATGAAAACACTCATTGTCGAACATTCGATTGAGCAATTCCTCACGCTCGGATTTAAGAGTGTGACTATGGACGACATTTCCAATAGCCTTGGGATTTCCAAAAAAACCATTTACCAGCATTTTTCCAACAAGCAAGAATTGGTGGAAGCGTGCGTTGAGGGGATTTTTCAGACCATTACAAAATCAATCTCGGAAATCAAAATGGCGGCAGCGCATCCCATTGCAGAACTCTACGAAGTAAAGCTTTTTGTGATGCACTTTTTGAAAGGTGAAAAAGTGTCGCCACAATATCAACTCAAGAAATATTATCCTGATATTTTTTTCTCCATTCGAAAAAAACAGCACGATTACATGTTAGACTCGGTTATACACAGTTTGGAAAAAGGAATGGAGATGGGCTTATTTCGTGCCAACATCAATCCAAACTTTATTGCAAGACTCTACTTTAATGGTATGAATGGCATCAAGGATTTAGACCTTTTTCCGGCTGAAACATTTAGCCCAAACTATTTAATGGAAAGCTATTTAGAATATCACCTAAGGGCGATTGTAACTGAAAAAGGAATCGCAGAACTCAACAAATTTATTACCTCTAAACATCATGATAAATAAACCCCTATTTCTATTGGTTTTTGTATCGTTTGCAAACGTCTTTGCCCAGCAAAGTTTTTCACTCGATGAAGCCATTTCTTATGCACTAGTTCACAATCCAACGGCTGTAAATGCATCTTTAGACAAACAAATTGCAGAAAAAAAACGATGGGAAACCATTGCTGGTGGATTGCCACAAATTTCTGTTAAAGGAGATTATACCCGCTACATTCAACAGCCCATTTCACTCATTCCTGCAGAAATTTTTGGTGGAGAACCTGGCACTTTTGCACAAGTGGCTTTTGGAACCGCTCAACGTATTAACGCCTCTGCTAGAGTTGATCAGCTCATTTTTAATGGATCTTATTTAGTGGGCGTTCAAGCTTCAAAAGTTTATTTAGAGATCTCAGATCGGGCTAAAATTAAAACCGACATAGAACTCCAAAAGCAAGTTACTGCAGCCTATGCCAACGTTTTGCTTGCAACCTCACAACTTGAAGTGCTCAACAACAACATAGCAACTTTGAGTCAGCTCACCAAACAAACCCAGGCCATGGTTGAAAGTGGTTTTTCGGAAGAAGAGGACTTAGAGCAATTGCAACTGACCTTGAACCAGCTCAAAAATGCACAAAACTACAGTGAGCGCGTAGCCCAAATTTCTACAAAAATGCTAAAATTGGTTATGGGCATGGATCTCGAAACTCCCCTAAAACTCTCAGAAAACCTAAAAGATCTATGGGTTTTAAGTGCCGATGAAACAACCCTTAATAAGACCTTCGATTTAGAAGAAAACATCGATTACCTTATCGTCAAAAACGATGTAGAATCATCAAGGTTGTTATTAAGATTAGAACGGTTTAAGGCATTGCCGAGTTTGTCTGCATTTGCTAGCGGAGGCTATGACGGAAACAACAATACTTTTAATTTTTTGGAAAAAAATCAAGCTTGGTTCGGCTCCGCTCTAGTCGGTGTTAATCTGAGCATCCCTGTTTTTAGCGCTTTTGCAAGAACTGCCAGAACACAACAAGCCAAAATTGAGCTCAAAAAAAGTCGAAACAACTTAAACGCCGCAGAACAGCAGTTGAAATTAGATTTTGATGCTAAAAAATCGGACTATGAATTTACACTAGAAGGTGCCGAAACAGCACAGCTTGCCTTAGAATTGGCGCAACGAATTGAAGAAAAAAATAGAATTAAATATCAAGAAGGGCTTGCCAGTAGTTTTGATTTACTTCAAGCTCAAAACCAACTCTATAATGCCCAAAACAATCAAATAGAGGCCGTAATAAAACTCATCAACGCAAAGGCCGAACTCGAAACCCTCCAACTCAATAAAAACAAATAATGAAAACATTTTATAAACTAGGATTTACACTGATTACCCTAAGCCTTTTGATGGCTGCCTGTGGCGAAAAAAAGAAAAACACAACCAGTGCCATCATTGCTTCAGAGAATATTGCTGAAATTGAAGCCAAGCGAAGTGAGCTGATGCTCTCTTTAGCCACAATTTCTAAGGAAATAGATGCCTTAGGAAAAGCGCTGGAAACCCTCGACACCACTCAAAAGAAAGCTTTGGTTTCTGTGGTTACCATTCGCCCAAAAACATTCGAACATTACACGGAGGTTCAGGGCACGATTAAAACCGACCAGAACATGCTTGTTGGGCCAGAATACGGCGGCAAAATCATGCAAGTCTTGGTTCAGCAAGGAACTTCGGTAAGAAAGGGTCAGGTTTTAGCGAAGATAGAAGATGGTGGATTAGCTGATCAACTCAAAGGACTACAAATTCAGTATAAATTAGCCAAAACAACATTTGAACGTCAGCAGAAGCTTTGGGATCAAAAAATTGGTTCTGAAATTCAATTTCTGCAAGCCAAAACAGCCTATCAAACACTTCAACAGAACATAAAACAACTCGAAGATCAACTAGAAAAAACTAAAGTTCACGCTCCTTTTAATGGAATCGTTGACCAAGTGATGGCTGAGGTGGGCATGCAAGTAGCGCCTGGCTCGACACCGCTTTTCAGGGTCATTAACACCCAGAAAATGTATGTTGAAGCAGAAGTTCCCGAAAACTATCTCACTGCCATACAAAAGGGAACTAAAGTGAAGGTTTTTATTCCTGTTTTAAACGATTCTCTCATGGCTACAGTGACGCAAAAAGGAAAGCACATCAATCCCGAAAACAGAAGTTTTAGGATTGAAGTAGCCCTGGCAAACCCAAATGAAAAGTTAAGCCCAAATCTTAATGCTCGAATCAAAATCAATGATTATCGCAACGAAAATGCGCTACTTGTTCCCCAAAGCATCATTTCTGAAAATGCCAATGAGGAGGAATATGTTTTTGTTGCAACACGAGAAAACAAAGCCCAAAAAGTGCTTGTGAAAACAGGCCGTTCTCAAGGAGATTTTATAGAAATTGAACAAGGGTTAGAAGCGGGACAATCGGTTATTGTCGAAGGTGCCAGAAGTGTTGCAGAAGGTCAACCATTAAACATTATCAAATAATGTCTGAGATTAAATCAAAAAAAAATAAGGAATTTGCCCTCTCTAGCTGGGCAATAGACCACAAAACCATCATTTATGTGGTCATGGCCATTTTCCTGTATATGGGCCTATCGGCTTACCTTAGTATGCCCAGAGAAAATTTTCCCGAAATCAAGCAAACCAACATCTTTCTCAGTATTCCCTATCCTGGAAACACCGCAGAAGATGTAGAACGACTCATCACAGACCCTATCGAAGAGGCAGTTAAGGGGATAAGTAACTTAGTTGAAATCACCTCAACTTCCCAAGAAGACTACGCCATTATAAAACTCGAATTTGATGAGGATATTTTAGTGGAAAGTGCCAAGCAAAAGGTGAAAGACAACATAGACGCTGTGATTTCTAGTGAAGACTGGCCCACTTTTAATAATGCTAAAATTGAACCTAATGTTTTCGATCTCAATATGTCGGAGGAGATGCCCATTCTCAATGTGAATATTCAGGCCGATAAACCAGTAGAACAACTCAAAGAACTTGGGCAAATTCTTGAAGATAGAATTGAAAGGCTAGAAGAAATAAAGGAAGTTGACATTCGTGGGGCTCAAGACAAGGAAATTGAGGTGGCGGTTGACATTCAAAAAATGAAAGCCTCAAGAATTAGCTTTGATGACATTCTAAATGCCATTCGTCGCGAAAACACCACCACTGCCGCCGGAAATATTGTTGCAAGTGGTTTGCGCCGTACCATTCGCATTAAAGGAGAAATCGATGATCCGCGTGAATTGGAAAACTTTGTCGTCAAAAACGAAAAAGGACCTATTTACCTCAAGGATTTGGCAACAATTCGTTTTAAAGAAAAGGAAAAAACAACTTATGCTCGGAAGCAAGGCGAAAATGTGGTGATGCTCGATGTGAAAAAAAGAGCTGGGAAAAACCTGATCGAAGCCGCCGAAAAAATTAGTGGCATCGTGAGTTTGGCCCAACTAGAATGGGGCAATAACATCAAGCTTTCTATCACCAACGATCAGTCATCACTCACCATAAACCAAGTGAACGATTTGGTGAACAACATCTTTTTTGGCGTGTTGTTGGTAGTCACTGTTTTAATGTTTTTCCTTGGATTTCGAAATGCGCTCTTTGTGGGCTTTGCTATTCCCATGTCAATGTTTATGTCGTTAATGATATTACAAACCTTGGGCTATACCATGAACACCATGGTGTTGTTTGCTCTGGTAATGGGCTTGGGTATGTTGGTTGACAATGGCATTGTGGTGGTGGAAAATGTTTATCGACTGATGGAAAAAGAAGGTTTGAGCCGTATCGAAGCAGCCAAGGTTGGGATAGGTGAAATTGCATTCCCCATCATAGTTTCAACCGCAACAACTGTTGCTGCATTCCTTCCGTTAGGCATGTGGCCAGGAATCATGGGAGAGTTTATGATTTATTTCCCTATCACACTCTCAATCGTGCTAGGATCTTCACTAATCGTTGCCATATTCTTCAACTCCATGCTAGTATCCCGTTTCATGGAAATAGAAGACAGAAATTTGAGTCAAAAAAGCTTGTGGCGCCTCACTGGAATTCTAGGGATCATGGGGTTATTATTGGTGCTTAGTGGGGGCTTTTGGCGTGGACTTGGCAGCTTGATGTGGGCCATAGTGGTGCTGTTTTGGACCTATAAATTCTTCATCAAAAAGTGGGCAACCTATTTTCAATTTCAATTTTTGGTTTGGTTAGAAAATAAATATGAGCATTTTTTGAGATTTGCCATGCGTGGCAAACGCGCCTATTTGTTTCTTGGGAGCACAATAGTTTTGTTGTTTCTCACCTTTGTCATTGTTGGACTGGCAGCACCTAAAGTAGAGTTTTTTCCAGACAACCAGCCCAATCAAATCAATGTTTATATAGAATATCCACAGGGAACAGACATTGAAAAAACCAACGCCATCACAAAACAGGTCGAGCAAATTGTGTATAAGGTCATCAACGATCCGCTCTACATGGATGGTGATGAAAATTATATGGTAGAATCTATTGTGGCACAAGTAGGAGCAGGAGCAGGAAACCCCGAAACCGATAGTGGCTCAGAGGCAGAATTGCCACACAAAGGGCGCATCACTGCCACCATGCGAGAGTTTAAATATAGAAGGGGGCAATCCAGTGAAGCCTTAAGACAAAAAGTGCAGGCTGCGCTATTTGGACGGTTCCCAGGGGTGGCTATTTCTGTTGAAAAAGATCAAGCAGGACCACCGGCAGGCTATCCCGTTAACATAGAAATTACAGGAGATGATTATGCCCAACTCATTTTCGAGGCGGAACGTTTACGCCAATTTCTAAACGACAAAAACGTTGCTGGGATTGAACAACTTAAAATTGACGTCAACCGCAATAAGCCTGGAATGAGAATTGAGGTTGACCGCCAAAAAGCGGGAGAACTTGGCATTTCAGCAGGTCAGATTGGGTTGCAACTGAGACGATCGCTCTTTGGCGAAAAAGCCAGTGTGTACAAAAAAGATGGTGATGATTATGATATTAATGTTCGGTTTAATGCTGAAGATCGCTACAAACCTGAGCTTTTATTCAACCAATCCATCACCTTTAGAGATCAGGCCACAGGCCGTATCAAGGAAGTCCCAGTGGCCGCACTAGTTCAGCACCAAAACACTGTTTCTTATAGCGCCATAAAGCATCGCCAACTCAAACGTTTGGTAACTGTATATTCTTCTATTCTTCCAGGCTACAACGCTGTGGAAATTGTAAACCAACTCAAAGGGCTCACTCAAGATTACGCCCTTCCAACAGATGTGAACATAGCCTTCACAGGAGAAATTGAGAAACAAGATGAAAACATGGCGTTTTTGTCTAAAGCATTGTTAATGGGACTCATGCTTATCATGCTGCTGCTCGTATTTCAGTTTAATTCCATCAATAAACCCATCATCATCCTACTCACCATTTTTTTGAGTTTTATTGGGGTCTTTTTAGGTTTGGTTGTTTTCAACATGACTTTTGTCATCATCATGACCATGATGGGCATCATTTCTTTAGCAGGAATTGTGGTAAACAACAGTGTTGTACTCCTAGATTACACCCAGCTTTTGTTAGATCGTCAACGCGCTAGCTTAGCTGTCGCAGATGATCAATTGCTGCCCAAAGAAGTCATTTTTGAAGCCGTTGTGAATGGTGGAAAAGCCAGGTTGCGCCCTGTTCTGCTCACGGCCATTACCACTATTTTGGGGCTTATCCCATTGGCAATTGGTCTAAACATCAACTTTTTTTCACTTTTTATTGAAGGAGACCCACAAATATATTTAGGAGGAGACAACGTGATTTTTTGGGGACCGCTAGCATGGACCGTCATTTTTGGACTCAGCTTTGCCACCTTCCTCACCCTAATCATTGTCCCAGTTACTTTTTATTTGAGCAAAAGAGCGGCCATTCGATTTAAAAAAATAAGCGCATAAAAAAAGCCACGCCAAATTGGCGTGGCTTAAACTATATTTATAAATAATTACTTCGTGGCCAAGGCATTTTGGCTATTCCATTCAATCACCGAAACAGCTTTATTGTCTTTAAAATCTACCTCTTTTAAAACATCTTTTTTCCAAAAAAACCATTTGCCTTGCTTTCGACCATTCTCGAAATAACCAACGGTTTGTTTGCTGCCATCTTGCGCAAAAGATTTCCACTCCCCATGAAGTTTGCTGTTCTTCATGTAACCTATTTGATTTACGGTACCGTCTTCATAAAAAGTAGTTATTTTTCGAAGACCATCTGATAGGTCTTCGACCTGAGTCGTATGCTGAGAAAATAGCGCCATACTACTAAAAAGAGCTAGTGTAAAAAATAAATTTTTCATGTTTCGTAGAATTAAATTCACGTCCAATTTAAGCCATAATTAACTATTTTCAAACATTTTCTTAACATTAATTTTACATTGCAGCATTAACTCATTGATTTATAAATACTTGTTTGTTTTATAAATATGATTCAATAGCCCCAGTTTGTATACATATATAGATCTTAGAAGACACAATCTTCGTATTTTTACGGCTTCAAACTAAGACATTATGTTGCGCAGTCATTCATGTGGCGAACTCCGAATTCAGCACTTAAACCAAAAGGTTGTGCTTTCGGGTTGGGTTCAAAAAATTAGAGATAAAGGTTTTGTGGTATGGGTAGATTTGCGCGATCGATATGGCATAACCCAACTGATTTTTGATGCTGAACGCAGTTCTCAAAAAGTGCTAGAGCAAGCTAAAAATTTGGGGCGCGAATTTGTTGTTCAAGTGGAAGGCGTTGTCATTGAAAGAGAATCCAAAAACAAAGACATTCAAACGGGCGATGTTGAAGTTTTGGTTGAAAATTTAACGGTTTTAAATCAGGCACTCACACCCCCTTTTACGATTGAAAACGAAACCGATGGAGGCGAAGACTTAAGGATGAAATATCGCTATTTAGACATCCGTCGCAACCCCATCAAAAACAAATTGTTGTTTAGACATAAGGTGGCTATGGGGGTTAGAAACTACCTGTCTGATTTAGGTTTTTCAGAAATCGAAACCCCTTATTTAATTAAATCAACCCCAGAAGGGGCACGTGATTTTGTGGTGCCTTCGAGAATGAATGCTGGACAGTTTTATGCCTTACCACAATCCCCACAAACCTTTAAACAACTGCTGATGGTAGGCGGTATGGATCGATATTTCCAGATTGTTAAGTGTTTTAGAGACGAAGACTTACGGGCCGACCGACAACCCGAATTTACCCAAATCGACTGCGAGATGGCTTTTGTAGAACAAGATGATATTCTAGAAACTTTTGAAGGCCTCACCCGACACCTGTTAAAAACCTTAAAAAATGTTGAGGTAGGTCCTTTTCCAAGAATGAGCTATGATGAAGCCATGTCGCGTTTTGGAAATGACAAACCCGATATTCGTTTTGGAATGGAACTTCGAGATCTCTCCATTTTGGCACAAGGGAAAGGATTTGCAGTGGTTGACCAACAAGAAGTCGTTTTAGGCATCGCTGTGCCCAATGGAGCTGCCTTCACCCGAAAAGAAATCGACCATTGGACAGAATGGGTTAAGCGCCCACAAATTGGAGCCAAAGGCCTTATGTGGGTGCGTTATAACAAAGATGAAAGCATCAAATCATCGGTTGACAAGTTTTATGACCAAAAGGCCCTAGAAGCTTGGACTCATAAAGCTGAAGCAAAACCTGGCGACCTTATTTTTGTAATGGCTGGAGGATTAAACCAAACACGAACACAACTTTCTGCACTAAGAATGGCCTTGGCAGAATCATTAAACCTTCGGAATCCCAATCAGTTTGCCCCACTCTGGGTCGTGGATTTTCCCCTATTAGAATGGGACGAAGAACTCAAGCGCTTCCATGCCATGCACCACCCTTTCACAGCCCCAAAACCCGATCAAATCCCCTTGTTAAAGGATCGGCCAAATGAAGTTAAAGCCAACGCCTACGATTTGGTCCTCAATGGAAACGAAATTGGCGGAGGTTCTATAAGAATTCATGACCAATGGCTTCAAAAGCAAATGTTTGATTTGTTAGGTTTTAGCGAACAAGAGGCTCAAAACCAATTTGGGTTTTTAATGGAGGCTTTTCGCTATGGCGCTCCCCCACATGGAGGTATTGCCTTTGGTTTAGACAGACTCGTGGCCATTCTCGACGGTAGGGAAAGCATCAGAGACTATATTGCGTTTCCTAAAAACAACAGTGGAAGAGATGTTATGATTGATGCCCCCGCGCCTCTCGATGGTGCTCAGCTCGAAGAATTGAACCTTAACATAAAATCCTAATCTAAATCTTTGAAGGTATTTCTCCCTTTTTTAACAGTGATTATTTTTCTGGGAATTGGCGTTGGCCTAGTCATCAAAGGAACTAACCCAATACTTGGCGCAAAGGTGGTTGGGTTGAGCGTTTTGGGATTTTCATTCGTACTCATGCCCTTGTTTTTATACGATAGGTCAAAAAAAAGAAAGCTTAATGACTACATAATGGACGCCGAGAAATGGGAAGAAATGTCTAACTCATTGAATTTCAAAGAGAATAAAAAAAATAAAAAGTCAGATAAAAGGAATTCCTAACTTTTTAATCCCTACATTTGCGCTTTAATTTATTTTATTTACATGACTGGTACAGTTAAATTTTTTAATGGATCCAAAGGTTTCGGATTCATAACCAACGATGAAACGGGCGAAGACATCTTCGTTCATGTTACTTCTTTAGACGGATTGCGTATTGAAGAAGGAGACAAAGTAGAATACTCTGAAGCAGAAGGAAGAAAAGGCAAAATGGCCACAGACATTCAGCGCCTCAACTGAGAATATTTTATTTTTAAACAACAAACCCTTGCAGCTTGCGAGGGTTTTTTATTTTCTTTTGTTTTCAAAAAAAAGATTCAACAAATCTGAACTTTCTTTTGCCATCACTCCCCCTTCGACAATGGTTTTAGAGTGATATTCCAGCCCTTTCACCTCACGACTTCTTCGTAGGTCTTTTGCTCCATAAACTACCCTAGAAATTTGGCTCCAAAATAATGCTCCTGCACACATCGGACAAGGTTCTAAACTGACATACAAACAACAGTCTGTTAAATATTTTCCACCCAAATAGTTGGCAGCGGCAGTGATGGCTTGCATTTCTGCATGAGCAGTGACATCATTGAGTGCTTCTGTGAGGTTATGAGACCGAGCAATAATTTGGTTGTTGGCCACAATCACGGCACCAATCGGAACCTCTCCCCTGTCGAAAGCCTTTTTAGCCTCGTCTAATGCTTTACGCATAAAATAAACGTCGTCGAAAGGATCTAAAATATCTGCCATGTTGTTTTATTGGCTCTAAAAATACAAACTCAACTCGTACATTTGCTACATGAAGCTAAAATTCCTTCCACAACTCTCAAAACCCGAAATTCTTCGAAGTTGGTCGGTATTAGATTTGCTTCAGCTCGCCCAGGAAATTAAGCATACACTTCACCAAAACCCAAATCTAAAAGCCGGCCATAGACAATCTAGCCTCGCAGTTGTTGAGTTAAGCATTGCTTTGCATTATTGTTCTAACACCCCCCATGACAACCTTATATGGGATGTTGGCCACCAAGCTTATGCGCACAAGCTCCTCACGGGTCGTTTTTCAGATTTTGGTAACATTCGTCAAAAAAATGGCTTGAGTGGTTTCACCAAAAAAACCGAAAGTGCCTTTGATCCATTTGGTGCTGGTCATGCCTCTACCAGCCTTTCGGCCATAACAGGAATGGCGCTTAGTAGCGCCCTCAAAAAAGAAAAGAAACAACATATTGCAGTGATTGGAGATGCCTCTATTGTTGGAGGAATGGCTTTCGAAGCTTTAAATTTTTTAGGCGATTGCCAAGCCAATGTTCTCATTGTTTTAAATGATAATGCCTTCGGCATAGAACCCAGTGTGGGTGCCTTGCGACATCATTTCGATGCTTTGGCCAAACAAGATGCCATTCCTCAGTTTTTTGAAAGTCTTAATATTGATTATTTGGGGCCTGTTGATGGGACAGATTTGCCAGCCATTATTGCGATGCTAAACAAAGCACTAAAACTTTCTAAGCCTCGCGTGGTGCATGTTAGAACCCATAAAACCGGAGTCGAAGATGAAACCAATAAAATTGAAAAATCAATAAGCAGTAGCTTTCAGTCTGTTGTTGGAGCAACTATGGTGAAATTGGCCGCTGAAAATGAAAAAATCGTGGCCATCAGTCCGGCTATGATTGAAGGGAGTGGGCTTAAGGAAATGCAAAAGAAATTTCCGCTAAGAACTTATGATGTTGGAATCGCAGAGCAACATGCCGTCACTATGGCTGCTGGGATGGCTGCCGAAGGTATGATTCCCTATTGTTTTATTTATGCCACTTTCCTACAAAGGGCCTACGACCAAGTCATTCACGATGTTTGCCTACAAAATCTTCCCGTTGTTTTTTGTTTGGATCGGGCAGGTTTTGTGGGTGAGGATGGTGCAACGCATCATGGTCTTTTTGATATGGCACAGCTCAGAGCAATTCCTAACCTGGTAATAGCAGCACCACGCAATCATGAAGTACTTCAAAATCTGCTCTATACAGCTCAGTTTACTCAAGGACCAATAGCCATTCGTTACCCACGAGGAAAAGTGCTTCAAGCGGTTTGTAACAACACTTTTCAGAAACTCGAATTTGGAAAAGGGAGCTGCCTTAAAAAGGGAACTCAAGTGGCAGTGATAAGTGTGGGCACTATGGCACATCAGGTCCAGAAAGCTTTAGAAAAACTTAAAAACGATTTCCTTTTTGGACATTATGATTTAGGCTTTATAGTACCACTAGACGACCAGTTGCTCAGCGATCTTTTCACGGATTATGCAACTGTGGTTGTGGTTGAAGAAGGCGTTTTGGCTGCTGGTGCAGGTAGTGCCATACTGGAATGGGCACAACAAAATAAGCAGCACAACAACATACACTTGCTTGGAGTGGCCAATCCTTTTATAGAACAAGCTAGTGTTGAGGAACAACGCCAAGAAGCTGGGTTGGCTATCCAACAAATTTGTGATTTTTTACTGAAACTGGTTTAACCTGCCATTTTCTGATGCCATTCAAAAACTTTTCCGTCGGTTAAACTAGCCACAAAAGAACTTGCTCCTAATAACCTTTGGTAAGTACCCCAAGATTCATTCTTGTGTTCGGGGGGCAAAAAAGCTAGAATTAAGTTATCGAAAACTGTGCATTTGTTTTGGCCCGAATGGATAGTAGCATTTACAAAAAGATCCAATAGGGTATGAAGTGAACGATATCCTTTTAACTCTTTTTGCAACACCTCTTCAGATTGATAAACTTTTTGAATGCTGATGTCAATGATGTCTCGCATTTGTGCTTTATAGGCACTTTTATCCATCAAAGCGCAGTCGAAATTTCCTTTTAAGATTTCATCTTCATGGTCAAGGAAAATTTTTGTGGCGTCTTCGATAAGCGTGCTAATCGACAAAGCCCTAAGGTAGGCCACACGGTCTGCGGTTTGGGTGAGGGCGTTGTATTTGTCGCGGTCAATGTTGTTTTTAACAAGTTTGATGAGATATTCTAATGCATAATCTTCAGAAATCCAACCCAAATTAATGCCGTCTTCAAAGTCTATGAGGGTGTAGCAAATGTCATCCGCCGCTTCTACCAAAAAAGCCAACGGATGTCTATGGTAGGTGCCATCGCCTTTGAGAAGTCCAAGCTCGATGGCAACTTCGTCAAAAAAGGATGCTTGGGCATCAAAAAAACCAAATTTTTTATGCGCTACATGAGAACTGGGTTTGTGGGGAAGGGCTTTTTTTGGATATTTTGTAAAGGCGCCTAAAGTGGCATAACTAAGGCGTAAACCGCCAGGAATTCCGTCTCTATGTTCAGTTAGTATCTTAAATCCGTTTGCATTGCCTTCGAAGCTGCATAGATCTTGAAACTGATTGGGGGTCAAGTGATCTTTGAAAGATGCACCTGCACCATTTTTAAAAAAATCTCCTATTGCTTTTTCTCCACTGTGCCCAAAAGGAGGGTTCCCAATGTCGTGTGCCAAACTGGCTGCGGCAACAATTGCTCCGAAATCATGACTGTGATACCCCAAAGATTCTCTGAGGTGTGGGTGACGTTTTAGTAAGGCCATCCCCACAGCTCTTCCTAAACTTCGACCAACCACTGAAACTTCTATACTGTGGGTGAGACGCGTGTGAACAAATCCTGTTTTGGACAAGGGGACCACCTGGGTTTTGTCTTGTAGACTTCTAAAAGCTGCCGAAAAAACAATTCGATCATAATCAACTTCAAAACCACTACGTGTCTCGTCTTGTTCGGTTCTCAATCTTTTTGAGGTGTCGCCTTGCCTTTTTAGCGAAAGTAGTTGTTCCCAATTCATGTGTGAAAATTAAGCATTTCGTTTGAATACTCGAATTGAAAGTCGGCAACAATTTCCTAACATTTTATTTATGCAAGCTTAAGCCCAAGCTAACGCTAAGTTTAAATTGATGCGGTTTTTTTGTGAAAAATATTTAAACAATGAAAATGTTACGAAAAACCAACTATTTAATAGCCCTATCATTTCTAGCTTTTACGGCTTGTTCTGACGATAGCGTTGTTATTGATGACACTCAAACAACAGAATCTTACGTGCTTAAAGGACAGATTACAGAAAGTAAAACTTTGTCTGCTGATCACATCTGGACAATCTCTGGGCGTGTAACAGTCACCAATGGGGCTACTTTGACCATCCCAGCCGGAACTATTCTTAAGGCCGAAGGAGGTACAGGCACCAATGCCAGCACACTCATTATTGCTAGAGGAGCCAAGATTGATGCCCAAGGCACTGCTGATAAGCCCATCGTGATGACCTCAGTTGCTGATGATATTCAGGTAGGTCAAAAGTTTGGCGGAAACCTAAACCAAAACAACCGAGGTTTATGGGGAGGTTTACTGGTGCTTGGAAACGCCCCTGCTTCTCTGAAAAACGACGTTTCTGAAATCCAAATCGAGGGAATTCCTGTTTCTGATACCAATGGCCTTTACGGCGGAAGTAATCCCACTGATAATTCTGGGACCATGAAGTATATTTCTATTCGCCACGGTGGAGCACTTATTGGAGAAGGTAACGAAATCAATGGCTTAACATTAGGAGGTGTTGGTTCTGGAACTGTCATCCAAAACATTGAAGTTGTTGGAAATGTTGATGATGGTATTGAGTTCTTTGGTGGCACAGTAAATGCTTCAAACTTGCTGGTTTGGGCACAGGGTGATGATGGTTTAGACATCGACCAAGCCTATAGTGGAACTGTTTCAAATTCAATGGTTGTGCTAGGTGATGTGTCTGATCATGGATTAGAAATTGACGGCCCCGAAGGTGCCGCAGAAGGTTCATTCACACTAAACAACATCACACTTGTTGGAAATGCCACCACAGCTGATGGTGAATATGCCGACTATAGAAGTAATGCAATGGGTACCAGCAACAACGTGTTTGCTTCTGGATTTCCAGCAGGCAAAGATGTTGAACTCGATAATGATGGTGTTGCAACAAACTACAACAGTGGAAAATTAACTTTTTCTAACTGGGAAATTATAGTTCCTAATGGCGTAACTGCAGCCTCAGTTTTTGTCAACAAAGCCACCACAGTTACAGTCACTGGATTTGGAGATTTTGCCACTTCAGTAACTACAGCTACTGTGGGTGCCAACTTAGCTGATTTTGCTTGGACCTTCACTAAAGATCGCTCAGGTATTTAATCAACCTTTGAAATCACATCTAAAAACCCAGCATTTAGCTGGGTTTTTTTTAACCAAGCCATAACATTTCCTTTACATTCAACACAACACACAAGGGGATATTTGCAAAAAATATCCAATAATGATTTTTAAAAGAAAAATTAGTTTTTGCCTCATATTACTTCTTCAAAATTGGGCATGGGCGCAACAAGGCATCATTTCTGGTACTGTAACAGATGCTGATTTTCAAGATCCTGTCCCTTTTGCTAATGTGGTGGTTAAAGGCACCGAACAAGGGGGTACTACGGATTTTGATGGGCATTACGAGCTGGTCTTAGAAGCTGGAACCTACACCCTTTCGTTTTCGTTTTTGGGCTATAAAACCATCGAAGTCACTGATGTGGTGGTGCAACCCAATGCGGCTGTGGAAATCAATACTGTTTTAGAAGTCCTTGCCGAAGGTTTGGACGAAGTTGTGGTTTCTGTGAGTGCTCGACAGAATACAGAATCTGCAGTGCTCACATTTCAAAAAAAATCAGCCAGTTTGCTTGATGGGCTTTCTTCCGAAAGTTTTAAGAAAACAGGAGCAAGTGACATCGCTTCTGCCGTGAAAAGTGTTCCAGGAGTCTCGGTTGAAGGGGGGAAATATGTGTTTGTGAGGGGGTTGGGAGACCGCTACACCAAATCGATTTTAAACGGAGTAGATATTCCTGGCCTTGATCCCGATCGCAATACCATTCAAATGGATCTATTTCCAACCAACATCCTAGACAATGTGTTGGTGATTAAATCTGCAACTGCCGATATGCCTGCCGATTTTACGGGTGGAATTGTAAATATCATCACCAAAGAATTTCCTACACAAAAATCTTGGTCAGTTTCACTAAATACCTCCTATACCCCTGGAATGCACCTTAACAAGAATGCGGTTTCGTTTGCCGGAAGTGGCACCGATTTTTTAGGGTTTGACAACGGAAGCAGAACCATTCCTGTGAACCCTAATCAAAACTATGCGCCATCGGAAGTCATCAACAGCCCTTTGCAAACAGAGATTACCAAAAAATTTAATCCTACATTGGCAGGAGACAGAAGCACTCAAATGCCCAATATCAGTTTTTCAGTTTCTGGCGGAAATCAATATGATGTGGGCAATAATGGCCAAAAACTGGGTGTGTTTGGAAGCTTATCCTACAAAAATAATTATAGCTTTTTTGAGGGGGCTCAGGACAATTCCTACAGAAAAGAATCTGATAAATCAATCAACGAATTGGCGGTATATCGAACACAAACAGGGGACTTGGGCAGTCGTACTGTGATTTTAAGTGGTATGGCGGGCGTTTCCTACAAGACCACTTTGTCTAAATATAAATTCAACGCCCTTCACATTCAAAATGGAACTGCCAACACTGGTAAATTTATGCAAGAGTTGCGGTTTTCGGACTTCATTGATTTGAAAAAAGATTTTCTTGAATATACACAAAGAAGCGTAACCAACATGTTGCTATCGGGAACACATTCTACCAATGATGCCGAGTGGAAACTAGAATGGAAATTGTCGCCAACTTTTTCATCCATTCAAGATAAAGACATTCGAACGACTGCTTTTAAGCCCAATGATCAGGGTGTGTATACCATTCAGCAAAACTCGCGACCTTCGAGAATTTGGAGAGATTTGAAAGAAGTTAACCTAGTGGGTAAAATTGATATCACCAAAAAAGCAACCCTTTTCAGCAGAGAAGCCAAGCTCATGGCAGGAGGTTTTGGTTCCTATAAAGTGCGTGATTTTAATATTTATAAATACGAAGTCGCCATAGGCACATTGGGCATTTCATCTGGAGATGCAAATCTTATTTTGGCCCCCGAAAATGTTTGGACAACCACACAAACCAACGGCAACTATATAGATCTGCTATCGACAGTGGTAGAGCAAGGACGTGCATTTCAATCCAAGCAATTTAATGCCGCTGGGTATTTATCTGCCGAGGCCAGCATTACTGAAAAATTACGAGCCATCGTTGGAGTTCGTTTCGAAAAATTTGATGTGCTCTATACAGGTGAAAATAGCTCAGGTCGCATCAAACTGATCAATGCCAAGGTCATCGATCGCTATGATTTTTTCCCTTCTTCAAACTTTATTTATGCCCTAAACGATGTGGCCAATTTGAGATTTTCATACTCCAAAACGACCGCACGACCTTCTTTCAAAGAAGTGTCTATTGCAGAAATCTACGATCCGCTTTCTAATCGAACTTTTATTGGCAACATTAACCTAGAGCCCACCTATATCGACAACTTCGATTTGCGTTTTGAACGCTTTGGGCAAGACAATTCATTTTTGGCTTTGAGTGGTTTTTATAAAAGCTTTACCGACCCTATCGAACTGACTTATTCTGAAGCAGATCCTGACAATTACATTCCCCAAAACTTGGGGGACGCCCATGTTTTTGGGGTAGAGCTAGAATGGCGAAAAGATCTCGACTTTTTAGGGATGCCGAAGTTCAGAATAAGTTCAAATATTTCTTTAATCGAATCGTTCCAAAAGTTTGCTGAGAGTGAAAAACGCCTAAGAACCCTCGGTCTGAGAGAAGGGGAAACACTTGAGGAAGGTCGCCCACTGCAAGGGCAATCCCCTTTGCTAGTCAATACAAGCCTAAACTACAACAACGAAGAATTGGGGTTAGAGACTGGTCTTTTCTACAATGTTCAAGGAAAAACTTTAGAAGTTGTGGGAACAGGATTCTTTCCAGATGTTTATACCCAACCCTTTCACAGTCTAAATTTTACATGCTCTAAAAACTTAGATAAGAAAGGAAACATGACCCTTTCTTTTAAGGTAACCAATATTTTAGATGAAGTGAAACAAAGTCGTTTTGAATCCTTCAATTCAAATCAACCCTATTTTAGATATAGAAATCCAGGACGTAATTTTACTTTAGGATATAGCTTAAAATTCTAAGCGTATTGTTTTCGATATAAAAAAAGCCTGGGTTGTAACCAGGCTTTTTTTATTTGTAGGCATCATGATTTTATTTCATTTTGGCCGCTCCATCTTTATATTCAGCAGACAAATTGGATACGGCTTTCACCAAATCTTTAGTTTCTAGAAGTATGTTGAAATACAAAGTAGTGTTTTTTGGGCTAGATTCTTCTGAGCGGGTTCGGGTAATTTGCATATCCACCTTCTCTGTAATCAATTTTAGGAGTTTATCTACAACATCTTGTACGTTCAAAAGTTGCTTGAAATCCTTCTCTGCAAATGATTTTTCTACATGTGATAACAACTCACTTAGACTAGAAACAATTTCTTGCAAATCCTTTATTTGGTTATATTTCAATGGCTTGTGATTGTTGTCCACATGCTTAAAGGTCTTACGGGAAACATAATCTAAAGATTGCCCAACATCTGTTAGGTGTGCCAACACGGTAATGTAGAAGCTGCTGCCACGCACACTGGTTTCGTCTAAATTTTTAATAAAATAAAACAAATGGTTTCGAAGGTCCTCGATTTCTTGCTCAAACTTAGCAATCCTTTTCTTGGACTTTTTAAGCGTTTTTACATCTTGTTTAGAAAGTCCTTCTATGACTTGCGTGAAGATTTTTGAGGTACGGGACATGGCATTTGAAATGTTTTCGGCGCTTTCCTCAATAATGCCTTGAACTGTTTTACTTTCTGATTTTTTAAGACCATCAGCCAATAGTTTATTGGCGGAATTGCGTTTGTGGGTTAAGTGATTTTTAACCAATATAAAAATAGCGACTAGCAATAACACTGCAATGGCTGCCCCTTTGCCTATATAGATGAGGAACGTTAATGTTCCTGCGATTATAAAGGCACACAGCGCTGTGAGAAACCATCCACCAATTACATTAAGCACTCCAGCAACTCTATACACAGCGCTTTCTCGCCCCCAAGCACGGTCGGCCAATGAGGTTCCCATAGCGACCATAAAAGTGACATAGGTTGTTGACAAGGGGAGCTTCATCGAAGTAGCAATAGAGATCAAAATACCAGAGACGGTCAGGTTGATAGAAGCGCGAATTAGATCAAAAGCAGGCAGTTCCTTTGCTCTGTCGCCAGAAATACTTTGAATGGGGCGCTCAAAGCTTTTCCTAATTTTGTTTTGTAATGGTGAAGGAATAGCTAAAGTGATGAGTTCGGCCAACTTTGAGCTGCTTTTTACTATAAGTTTTGATAGAACATTAGGTTCAAATCTTTCGCTTCCATCGCCCTGCCTAGACAAGCCAATTTCGGTTTCAGTCACCGTCCGAGCTTTTTTGGAAAACCAAAGTGTAAGTACCATGATTGCTCCAGAAACAATAAGAATTAATGGCTCTGCAGGAACTTTTTGTGAAAGTGATTCCATCGAAAACTGTGAAGCTTCAATCCCTGAAACACTCCAGGCCTCAAAAGAATGATAAGCGGCCATGGGCACCCCAATAAAGTTTACCAAATCATTTCCTGAAAAAGCAAGTGCTAAACCAAAGGTCCCAACGCCAATTACTATAGTTAATATATGTTGCTTAAATACTTTACTAACGATGAGAGAAAAGAGTGTCCAAACCACAAACATCAACCCCACAATTAGGGTTGAGTTTTCTGCAAGAATGTCTTTAATGTCACCATAAAACGGCGTGCCTTTTAAGCCTTTAAAAAAGATGAAGTAACTAATGGCTGTTAGGCAAATTCCAGCAAAAAGATCGCCAATGTATTTTAATTTTTTTTCGAATTGAAACGTGAAAACCAATCTCGAAAGCCATTGCACTATAGCACCCACAGTGAAGGCAATCACCACCGATAGCAAAATTCCGGAAATGATTTGAATGGCTTTTTCTGTGTTTATATACTGCACAATATCTGCGGCAGTTTGGGAAGGGTCTGCGCTAATTTTAATTAAGGACATCACAACGGCAGCTCCAAGTAGGTTGAAAACAATGGAAACCGTTGTTGACGTGGGCATACCAAGGGTGTTGAAGAAGTCGAGCAAGAGAATATCGCCAATCATCACCGCCATAAAAACGTACATGATTTCATCAAAATAAAACTCTGAGGGGTTAAAAATTCCTTTTCGGGCCACCTCCATCATGCCACTAGAGAAAACTGCCCCTACAAAGATCCCCAAGCTGGCAATGATCATAATTCTTTTGAATGTAATAGCCTTTGAGCCTATGGCAGAGTTTAAAAAGTTAACGGCATCATTACTAACGCCAACTATAAGATCTGCAACAGCTAAAAAAACCAGTGCGATCATCATTAAGAAATAAATGTTTTCCATAATATGTTAATTCATTGTGCTAAGGTGCGCTTTTAGTTATTATTCAATATTAAATTAAAGTTAATTTCTCACTTAAAAATGCAACTCGAAACCGCTTCTAAATATCAATTCTTTGCTCTTTCCTTCTTCTATTGAGTAACTAAAATCACTTTGAAGTTTAAGGAAGTGCCCAACCAAGTATCTAGAAAAGCCAACCGTATATTGATCTGTATTTTTTTGACCCGAAATAGGATCGAAATCTAGTTGGGTGAAGCGTATTGCAATTTCATTGTTATTTTTAAACAAATACCCCGCTTGAAGGTTTAATGCAGATCCCACATTAACGATATCTCCTGAGACATTTCCTTGAGTGTCTTTAGCTACAGGGTTTTCAGCAAACCGGCTGGCATATTCCCCCATAAAGGAAATGCCAGAATATTTGAACATTAGATCTACAAATGTTGTTGTGATGTCTGTTTGAAATAGGGTTCCATCGGCCAACTCCATGTAGGAACCCAATCCAGAACGCGTTTTAACAGCATCCTGATTCAAATTATAAGTATATGCAATCATAAGCTTAGGTGATTGCTCTCTTTCTAAATCCACTTGAGAATAATCTCCCTTTTTAGTAAATGCACCAAAAGGAAGCCATTCAAATCGAGCGGTGTATTGAAGTCCTCCTAAATTCCCCGAAGTGACATTTCTTCCTTCTCCTTGACTAAGCGCAAACTTTTCTCTTGTAATGGCGCCACTTTTCCATTTTGTAGTGTGCCTTAATTGCAAACCTAAATCCCTGTCTATATTAAACTTACTATTGAGCAAAGAGCGATCAATGAGCTGAAGAT
>CAYZFD010000001.1:79407-80848 GCA_964477735.1 uncultured Flavobacteriaceae bacterium | reverse complement strand
TTTAAGATCCACACATCAAGCAATCTTCATCGGCCTGCCCTTCTTTAGATTTGGCAATCATTTCCTTGAGCTCTTCAGCCGAAAGCGGCTCCACGGCTATGGCCGCCACAGCCTCCTTGGAGGGCGTACTGGCTACCACTGCTGGCTCTTGCTTTTTGGTGTTGTCTAGCGTAAATTTTATAGCGTCAACGGCCGACTTGGTTCTGAGATAATACATCCCTGTTTTAAGCCCTGATTTCCACGCATAAAAATGCATCGAAGTGAGTTTGGCCATAGTGGCTCCTTCCATAAAGAGGTTGAGTGATTGAGATTGGTCAATGAAATAACCTCTGTGACGAGCCATGTCAATGATGTCTTTCATGCTCATTTCCCAAACTGTTTTATAGATTTGTTTTAGGTCTTCAGGAATGATGTCAATGCCTTGAATAGACCCATTGGCACGCATTAAAGCTTGCTTCATATCTTCATTCCATAGCCCAAGGTTTACCAAATCTTCTAACAGATGTTTGTTAACAACAATAAATTCTCCCGATAACACGCGACGGGTGTAAATATTTGAAGTGTAGGGTTCAAAACATTCGTTGTTGCCCAAAATTTGAGAGGTTGAAGCAGTGGGCATAGGCGCCACGAGCAACGAGTTTCGAACGCCATGCTTTAGCACTTGTTTGCGCAATTTCTCCCAGTCCCATCGGCCACTAAGCTCATCGTCTTTAATTCCCCACATATTGTGTTGAAACTCTCCCTTAGAAATGGGAGAGCCTTTATAGGTTTGATAGGGCCCATCAATTTTGGCTTCTTCCACTGAAGCAGTGACCGCTGCAAAATAGAGTGTTTCGAAAATATCTTGGTTGAGTTGCTTGGCCTCATCGCTTGTAAAAGGCATACGCAATTTAATGAAAGTGTCGGCCAAGCCCTGAACGCCAAGCCCCACAGGACGATGCCTGAAATTTGAGTTTTCGGCTTCTTTTACTGGGTAAAAGTTCCTGTCAATGACTCGGTTAAGGTTTTTGGTGACTCGCTTGGTCACTCTAAACAACTCTTTGTGGTCGAAGCTGCCATTTTTGATGAACATAGGCAGGGCTATCGAAGCCAAGTTACAAACTGCTACTTCGTCTTCGGAGGTGTATTCTAAAATTTCGGTGCATAGGTTAGAAGATCGTATGGTTCCCAGATTTTTTTGGTTAGACTTGCGGTTTGCCGCGTCCTTGTAGAGCATGTAGGGGGTGCCCGTTTCTATTTGAGATTCTAAGATTTTTTCCCAAAGTTCTCTAGCTTTTACGGTCTTACGTCCACGCTTTTCGGTTTCATATTTTTTATAAAGCTTTTCGAATTCTTCTCCATAGCTGTCATAGAGCCCTGGGCATTCGTTTGGACACATGAGCGTCCATTCGGCGTCTTCTTCAACACGTTTCATGAACAAGTCTGATATCCACATGGCATA
>CAYZFD010000001.1:76052-79307 GCA_964477735.1 uncultured Flavobacteriaceae bacterium | reverse complement strand
CCATCTATGCTATCGTCTTTCATGGTGAGTAGGAAGCAAGACGACATTTGTGGTTTTGGAGTTCCCGAATTGAATAGCGTGGGGGTGGCGTGTGTAAAATACTTTTTAGACATCAAATTGTAGGTCTCGATGGCGGCCTCTAAATCGTTTAGATGAATTCCGATAGAAACGCGCATGAGCATGTGCTGTGGGCGCTCTACGATCTTGCCATTGAGTTTAAGAAGATAGGAGCGTTCGAGGGTTTTGAAACCAAAATAATCATAATTGAAGTCGCGGTTATATATAATTGTGGAGTCTAGTTTTTCTGCATTTGCTTGAATGACTTCATATACTTCGTCAGACAAAAGGGGGGCTTTTTTGCCTGTTCTGGGGTTGACATACTCGTAGAGGTCAAGCATGGTTTCGCTAAATGATTTTTTGGTGTTTTTGTGTAGGTTAGAAACCGAAATTCTTGCTGCCAACAGCGCGTAGTCGGGGTGGGTGGTGGTCATGGTGGCTGCAGTTTCGGCAGCCAAATTATCGAGTTCGGAGGTGGTTACGCCGTCATACAAACCTTCGATGACACGTAGTGCAACTTTAACGGGGTCAACCAATGCATTGAGCTCGTAACAAAGTTTTTTGACACGGGCAGTGATTTTGTCGAACATGACAGGCTCTTTGTGGCCGTCGCGCTTAATTACATACATAATACGATATTTTTGGTTTGTTTGTTTACCTCACAAAAACGGTAGGTTGCTCAGTTTGGGTTAAGGTCTTTTAATCTAAAAGTCGGCGTCTATCGAGAACTTTGTTTCGTCTTTTTCTTTGTTTAACACGCCTGCTTTTTGATATTCTGAAACTCTTTTTTCAAAGAAGTTTGTTTTTCCTTGCAATGAGATCATGTCCATAAAATCGAACGGATTTGTGGCGTTGTATTCTTTTTCGCAACCCAACTCTACCAAAAGGCGGTCGGTAACAAATTCTAAATATTGTGTCATCAAATTGGAATTCATTCCAATCAAACTCACGGGCAAAGATTCTGTCACAAATTCTCTCTCAATGTTTAGGGCATCGACAATGATTTCGCGAATACGCGCTTTGGGCACTTTGTTCACCAAATGCTTGTTGTGTAGATGAACTGCAAAATCGCAATGCACACCTTCGTCTCTAGAAATGAGCTCGTTAGAGAAAGTTAGTCCTGGCATCAATCCGCGTTTTTTAAGCCAAAAAATTGAACAGAAGGCTCCCGAGAAAAAGATGCCTTCTACGGCGGCAAAAGCAATTAGGCGCTCTGCAAAGGAGTCGGATTCTATCCATCGAAGGGCCCAATCGGCTTTCTTTTTGATGGCGGGAAAAACTTCAATGGCTTTGAAGAGTTTGTTTTTTTCGGTTTCGTCCTTCACATAGGTGTCGATCAGCAACGAGTAGGTTTCAGAGTGGATGTTTTCCATCATGATTTGAAACCCGTAGAAAAATTTGGCCTCGGAATACTGCACTTCGTTTACGAAGTTTTCGGCTAAGTTTTCGTTTACAATACCATCGGAGGCAGCAAAAAAGGCCAATATATGTTTAATGAAATATCGCTCGTCATCGTTGAGCTTGTTGTTCCAGTCTGTTAGGTCCTGCTGAAGGTCTATTTCCTCTGCTGTCCAAAAGCTCGCTTCCATTTTTTTGTACCACTCCCAAATATCGTGGTGCTTAATTGGAAAAATAACAAATCGATCTTTGTTTTCTTGTAGAATGGGCTCGACAGTGGACATAGTTTATTGTTTTTTTGTTTATGTTAATTGAAAATTGGGGGACATTGTGCTCTACAAATATTTCAAAAAACTGGCAGAAATAAAAGGGATACTTATTCACAAACAGCTTGAGTTTTTAACAATCTTCAAGATTTTTATTGTTGAAAATGATGTTTTCAGAATTTGTTATAAACTACTATAAATCAGCTTGTTATAAAAAACTTTTATTCTCAACTTCTCTGTAAGTCTTTGAATGAAACGCTTGTTAACGGTCATTTTTGCGAACCGCCTTAGCCCTCTTTTTTCAATGTTTTTGCAACGCTTTCAAGCTCCAAAAACCATTGCTTTCCAAATTTTCGTTCCAGGGCTTCTTTAACAAATCGATATACTGGGACTTTTAGCTCTTGCCCCAATGTGCAAGCCGCATGGCAAATGGGCCATTGGTGGTAATTCACGGCCGAAAACTCTGAATAATCCTGAATTCGAACAGGATAAAGGTGGCATGAAATTGGTTTTTTAAACGTGACAGCTCCAGCATTGTAGGCTTCTTCAATGCCACAGCTCCATGTGCCTTTAGCATCTTGAGTAGCATAGGCACATTCTTTCCCTTGCACCAAGGGGGTTTCCCAGTCACCGTCAGCACCCTTAACAAAGACTCCTTGGCTTTTAATGACGGAAGCTCCTTCGGGACGTAAATAGGGCAATATCGTCGATGAAATTGCAGTCAAGGTTTTGGTTTCTTCGTCGGTGAGGGGTGCTCCTGCTTCACCCTCATAACAACATGCGCCCTTGCACGCACTGAGGTTACAGACAAATTCATCTGTCAGTAAGGCTTCTGAAACGAGTGTTTTTCCAATTTGAAACATGTTTCAAAAATAGTCTATTCATCATTCTCAACCCGCTTTCTTTGGGCAAAATAGCTCAAAAATCCGCTCTGCATTGATTGAAACACTACCTTTGTCGAAAGATTTGAATCTGAAATTATGGTTGATTTAAAAGAAATTCTCACGGTTGGAATGATCTTGTTTGCTGTGATTGATATTGTTGGTAGCATTCCTGTTATTATTAGTCTTCGCTCAAAGGTAGGGCACATTCAATCTGGAAAAGCTTCCATTATTGCAGGGATCATTATGATTGCCTTTCTGTTTATTGGTGAAGAGATTTTATCTTTAATTGGAATAGATGTGAATTCATTTGCTGTGGCAGGGGCCTTTGTGATTGCTTTTTTGGCTTTGGAAATGATTTTGGGCGTGCAATTATATAAGGAGGAAAATCCACAAACGGCATCCATAGTACCCATTGCATTTCCATTGGTTGCTGGTGCAGGAACACTCACTACGCTGCTTTCGCTCAAAGCAGCCTATAGCCAAATCAACATCATTATTGCTATTGTAGTCAATGTTTTTATTGTTTATCTCGTGCTAAAATCGTCAAAATGGCTGGAGCGCAAGTTGGGTGCTTCTGGGATTGGCGTCATTCGTAAAATTTTCGGAATCGTGTTGTTGGCCATTGCCGTAAAACTTTTTGCCAATAACGT
>CAYZFD010000001.1:49181-75952 GCA_964477735.1 uncultured Flavobacteriaceae bacterium | reverse complement strand
TTGCCAGTATTTTGGCTGGACTGAGTGCGGCCACGCTGGTGGGTATTTTGTTGGTATCGTTAAAGATTCAGCAACAGTTGAAAAACAAAAATTAAGCTTCTAAAGGGAGGTGGGTCAAGGACACCCCTGCTTTTTCAAGAAAAGTAAGCCCCGAAGTGTCTTTGTAGGCTTGAGCATAAACCACTCGTTTGATTCCTGCTTGATGAATCAATTTGCTGCATTCGCGACAGGGAGAAAGGGTGATGTATAGTGTGGCTCCTTGGCACGATTGGGTAGAGGCAGCAACCTTCATAATCGCATTGGCTTCTGCATGAAGCACATACCACTTGGTGTAGTTTTCTTCATCTTCACAAATGTTTTCGAAACCTGTGGGAGTGCCATTGTAGCCGTCAGAAATGATCATGCGCCCCTTCACAATTAGTGCGCCCACTTGTTTTCGCTCACAATAGGATAATTTCGACCATTCTTGAGCCATCTTGAGGTAAGCTATGTCATATTTGGTTTGCTTGTCCATAGGTTTAAAAAGGATTTCGCTCCAATACCATAGGGATCACCAAGCCAAAAACAATGGCCGAGCCTACCATCACCCAATCGCGCTTCGACACACGAAAAAGCCCGATTACTATTGCTCCAAGCAATAAAACCAAAGTAACTATAATAAGTTGTGCCAATTCTACACCAACGGCGAATTCTAACAAAGACAAAAGTTTGTTGTGATGTGATGCGGCAATTAGCTTAAAATATGAGGCAAATCCAAAGCCATGTATGAGCCCAAACAACAAGGCCCAAACCAATCCATAATTCCTATTTTGATGATGGCCACCGCTGATAATGTTGGATAAAGCGGCAATCATAATGGTGAGTGGGATCAGAAATTCAACCCATCTGCTGCTCACCGACACAAATCCATAGGCCGCTAAAATAAGTGACAAAGTGTGGCCAATAGTAAACAATGTAACGAGCCACAACAGATGTTTCCAAGCGCGCACTGTGAAAGGCAGCGTGAGCACCACCAAAAATAAAAGGTGATCGGTGGCGCTCCAATCTAGAACATGAAATAGTCCTAATTTCAGGTATAGTATAAAATCAGACATTGGATGGATTTAAACTCAAACATACAAAAAAGGGATTAAAAACCACGTGACTTCTTAATTTGTTCGTAGGCGTCCTGAATGCGTTGAAACTTTTCTTGAGCAGCTTTCACATAGGCCTCACCCAAATGCTGTAATTTATCGGGATGATGCTTTTTGGCCATGTCACGATAGGCCTTTTTAATTTCGGATTCACTAGCGTTTTCGTTAATTTCTAAGATGGTATAGGCATTGTTTGTATGAGAAACAAACATGGCCTTGATGCTTTGAAAATCGGCTGATCCGATTCTTAGTCTCCTGGAAAAACTATAGATTTTATCGAGTTCAACCTCGGAAACCTGTCCATCGGCTTGAGCGATACCAAACAAGAAGTGGAGCAACTGCAACCTGCTGGCATATTGAGTGTGTTGCACAAAAAAATCACACAAAGACACAGGCGATAGTTTTTGGTCTTTTATTTTTTCATTAAAAATTCTAAAAATGTTTTGAGCGTGGGCCTCTCCATAGGTCGAAATAAAATATTTACGCACAAAATCAAGTTCTTTTTTACTGACTGCACCATCGGCCTTAATGACCAATGAAGCGAGAGACAAAAGGTTGAGTTCAAAAATTTCAGGATTGAGATGTTTGTTGGGCCCAGGACCAAACCTTTGGTTGTTATGTTGCAAGAGTTCATAAAAAGACCCCACCAAAAAACCGATGACTGCTCCCGGAAAGCGAAACAAAAAATACCCTATCAATGCGGCGATCCACCTCATGAATTATAAATTGAGTTCAAAAATACAAATGTTAGGGAATAGCCAAGCAAGATTTTGTGAATCTTTGGTTATCTTTGTGGCTTAAATTAGCGACTATGTATCCTGCAGAACTTATAAAACCCATGCGAGAAGAATTAACCAGTATTGGGTTTCAAGAATTGTTTAACTCCGACGAAGTGAACAAGGCTTTGTCCAAGTCTGGTACTGCTCTTGTGGTAGTTAACTCAGTTTGTGGTTGTGCGGCGGCCAACGCCCGACCTGGCGTGCGTATGTCATTAGATCACTCCAAAAAACCTGATCAACTTTTTACTGTTTTTGCAGGTGTTGATCGAGATGCGACAGATGCTGCCCGCGAACGCATGATTCCGTTTCCCCCTTCTTCTCCCTCCATGGCCTTGTTTAGAGATGGGGAGTTGGTTCACATGCTCGAACGTCATCACATTGAAGGAAGACCCGCTGAATTAATCGCCGAAAATCTTAAAGAAGCCTACAGCGAACATTGCTAATGCACCCATCAAATGGGCTTTATTAAACATCTAATCTCCTATCCACTAACTGTCATTTATTATTTGGTGTTCGGAGCCACACTTTGTGTGTTTCACCCTGTGCAGTGGATTTGTCTTCAGTTTGGATATGGTTTTCATAAAAAAAGTGCTGATATACTTTGTTTTTTTCTTGTTAAAGGACTCTACGTGCTTGGGGTAAGACATCGATTTTTCAATCCCTATGCCTTAGACCTCAAAAGACCTCATATATTGGTGGCTAATCATCAGAGCACTTACGACATCCCGCCATTGATTTGGTATTTTAGAGCCCTTCACCCGAAATTTATTAGCAAAAAAGAATTGGGCAAAGGCATTCCTAGCGTTTCGTTTAATCTACGTCATGGCGGATCGGTGCTCATAGACAGGCGGAATTCAGAAGCCGCACTGCAAGCAATTGATGCATTTGCAAAAAAAACAGCGCAAAACGGCCACGCTGCTGTGATATTTCCCGAAGGAACAAGAAGCAGAAATGGGGTGCCAAAACGATTTCAGCGTAAAGGTTTACTCACACTTTTGAATCAAATGCCCGAGGCTGTGGTTGTTCCAATATCCATCAATCATTCCTGGAAAACCATGCAAAACGGAGCCTTTCCTTTAGGGATTGGGTTTTGTATAGACATCAAGGCGCATCAACCTCTAAAAGTGTCTGATTTTGATCACACTACACTCATAAACAAAGTAGAAGAGGCCGTGAAATCAGGGATTGTGACGTCTTAAAACTTCGGTTTTCTTTTTTCTAAAAAAGCCGAAGTCCCTTCAATAAATTCATCCGTTTCGAAACAAGCGCCAAAACAATTTATTTCTGTTTGAAAACCTTTTTCGGGGGTGTGATAGCAAGCTTCAACACTTTCAATAATTTTTGACTGCGCAAAAGGTCCACCCTTCACTAGTTTTTCAGCAAAGCTTAGACTCGAGGAAATTAGTGATTCTGCTGGAACGACTAGATTCACCAAGCCCAACTCGTATGCTCTTTGAGCTGAGATCATGCTCCCGGTCAACATCATTTCAAATGCTGCACCTTTTCCCACCAACTGCGGTAAGCGTTGGGTGCCGCCATAACCCGGAATCAACCCTAACAAAACCTCGGGTTGCCCCATTTGAGCAGTTTCAGAGGCTATTCTAATATGACTGGCCAAAGCCAGTTCTAAACCGCCTCCAAGAGCAAAGCCGTTGATGGCTGCAATTATGGGTTTCGGATAAGAGGCCATCACATCGAAAACCGAGCTTTGACCTTCTTGAGCCAAACTACGGCCAGCATTGGGTTCTAATGATGAAAATTCAGCAATATCTGCACCTGCCACAAAAGCTTTATCGCCCGCACCTGTAACAATCAATACGCGCAGCTGCTTGTCGGTTTTGAGTTTATGAAGCACCTCAGACAGTTCAGCAAGCAACACGCTGTTAAGGGCATTGAGCTTTTCTGGTCGATTAAGGGTAATTAAGGCTATTTTGTTTTGGGTGTTTACTTGAATGTATTTCATGACCGTGATGGGGTGTTAGATTGAGGAAAAACAATGCGAAAAAAAGTGCTTTTTCCTGGGCTAGACTTTACGCTAATGCTACCCTTGTAGGTATCAACAATGTTTTTAACCATTCCCAAGCCCAAGCCCATACCACTTGACTTGGTCGTGAATTTGGGCTCGAATATTTTATCGAGATTTGCTTTTTCAATGCCTATGCCATTGTCATGAACTTCAATGACCACTTGGTTTTTATTGGATGCTACTCGAACTTCAATTTTTGGGTTTGCAATGTCTTCACAAGCCTGCAAGGCGTTTTTTACCAAATTGGTGATTACTCTAATAAGTTGTGTGCGATCTAGGTTAGCCCAAATTTCTTCTTCAGAGGCGTGAAAGCTAATCCCTTTTTCCTTAAAAATATCGAGGGCCAATCGCGTGATTTTAACCACATTGATTTCTTCTCTTTGTTGGGCGGGCATTTCAGCAAAGTTTGAAAAAGCAGTGGCAATCGAACTCATGGTGTCGATTTGCTGAATAAGCGTGTTTGAAAAGTCGTCTAAGTCTTCTTGAGCCATTGGGGTTTTTGGGTTGAAGCGTTTTTGAAAACTCTGCACCGTTAGTCGCATTGGGGTTAACGGGTTTTTAATTTCATGAGCAACCTGCTTGGCCATTTCTCGCCAGGCTTGCTCTCGCTCGCTTTTGGCCAACTTGGCAGCGCTGTCTTCTAACTTATCCACCATTTTGTTGTAGGCAGATATGAGGTTTTGAATTTCGCGACCAGAGCCTTTAATGTCAATTTTTTTATTTTCCTTATTGAGCTTAGTCTCCGCCATTTTAATGCCAATAACTTCAAGAGAATGTGTAATAAAAGCAGATACCAAAAACGCCAAAATGATGGCGATTATCAACATTAACAAATAGACTTGAGCCAATCGAATCATAAATTCTTTTAATTCCATAGAACTCAATGAATCATCGTCATAATACAACAAACTCACAATGCCTATGGGCTGGTCTTGCGGGTTGAGAATATAGAAATATGCCACCCGATAAATGCCTGTTTCTCTTGACTCAGTTTCAATGTAGTGTTGCATGGGTTTGCTTTGCAAAACACTTAAAATTTCTGGTGTAAGGGCACTGTGGTGCGCGTCGAACTTGGCAGTTGGATTGGAATTGCTGATCAGCTTTCCTTGTAGGTCATAGATGCGAAAGTCAACATTCTGAACATCAGAGATTTCATACAATTCTTCTCCAAAAAGGGTGTCTAGATCTTGCGCAGAAACCTCAAAACTTTTATTTTGAATCACATAAGTTAAGCTGGTTTTCAATTGTGCTTCCTTTCGTTCGAGTCGTTGCTGGTGATAATCTTCAGACTGCTCTCTATATTGATAAATCGTCACTCCGGCAATGAGCAAAAAGGCTACTGCTACCAAAGCGATCATGGCAATAAAAATTCGCGCTCTTAAGGATAGTTTGCGATACATTTAACCCCTAGTTGTTGTGGTTTTTCTATTTTTTATTTCTAACTCTTTTATAGAACCGAATGCCTAAAAGCAATAAAACTGACAAGCCAACAAGACCTAAAACGCCAAACACCCAGCCCATGCTATTGCGAAGCATGACCAAAAAAATGATGGCAAACAAAATCAATGTTGCGCCTTCATTCCACAAGCGCATAGCACTAGAAGAGTATCTTATTTGGTCTTTAGAAAAGGCGATGAAAATCAAATGTGTTTTAAGGTGATAGGCAACCAATAGCGCTACAAAAACAAGTTTGATCAACATCCATTGTTGAGACAGCCATTGAGGCATGAGCCAAAGAAGCCATGCTGCAAAAAAAGTCGCTAAAACGGCAGAGGGCCACGTGATAATATACCACAGTCTTCTGCTCATGAGTTTAAGTTGCGTGCTCAAGATACTTCGATCGGGCTCAGGCTTGTGTGAGGCCTCAATGTGATACACAAAAAGTCTAGGCATATAAAAAAGGCCTGCAAACCAAGTGATCACAAAAATGAGATGCAATGCTTTGATGTAATTGTAATACTCCATACCGCACTAAATTAGTGCTTTTTGGGGGAACTTTTAAGATGTTTATAAATTTCTCTATTCAAAAAATAGGCCGTTACAATAGTGGCTAATAAATCAGAAATTGGAAAGGCCATCCAAACGCCTAATTCCCCAAACCAAATCGGAAGTATGAACAATAAGGGAATAAAGAAAAAGGCTTGCCGACTGAGCGTAAGCATGAGCGCTGGAATGGCTTTCCCAACGGCCTGAAAATAGGCCGCCCCAATGCTTTGCAAACCAATGATTGGTGTGGCCGCAAAAACCCAACGTATTGCTGAAGGGGTGTCCCGAAGGACCTGGACATCTGTTGTAAACATGGCTGCGAGGGGCTGAGGAAAAAGCATAATCCCTACAAAAACGACAAACGCAACAAGACTGGCATAGGAGATCGCTATGCGAATGGTTTGGACAACACGATCATAGTGTGTGGCACCATAATTATAACCTGCTACGGGCAAAAAACCTTGTGTCATCCCCAAAACTGGAAATAACCCAAACATTAGGAGTCTGCTCACAATGGCATATACAGTCACCGAAGAAGCTCCTCCGAGCTCAAATAGCATGTTATTCACCAGTAAATAGGTAAGGCTCACCACAGCTTGTCTTGCTAAGGTCACAGCCCCAAGTGAGCTAATTTCGGCAACCAAATGTTTGCTGAGTTTAAGGTGGGAGAAACGCAGTTTTAATTCTGTTTTTTGTGAACCAAAAAACCTGAAAATATAAAGAAAGCAAAGCATGTAGGATCCTGTAGTTGCCCAAGCAGCTCCAGCCATTCCCCAGCCCAAAAATTTGATAAAAAGAATGTCCATTAACAAATTCCCAACAGAAGGAATTAACATGGCAAACATGGCCACTTTTGGCTTTCCCTCAGCCCGAATAACAGTATTTCCCATCATGCAAAATCCCAAAACAGGCACCCCATAGAGCACAATTTTGTAATAAATTTTAGCAGACTCAAATATCACCCCTCGTCCTCCAAAAGCAGGAACCAAATTTTCTACAAAAAGCAAACCTAACAAGGCCAACACAATTGTGGTCAGTCCAGTCAACACCAGCTGATTGCCAAAAGTCATAAAGGCTTTTTCACGATCCCCGGCGCCTAAAGCCCTAGAAATAATTGAAGACCCTCCAATACCAATGGCCATACCAAGTGCCGCAATAAAAAAAGAAACGGGTAATACCACATTAATGGCTGCTATTGCTGTTGGTCCGATCCATTGACCCACAAAAATGGTGTCCACCAAAATATTGAGTGACATCACCAAGATGCCTATGGATGCTGGCACAGCCTGCTTTATCAACAAGCTGCCAATGGGTTTATGCCCTAAATCATGAGATGATGAAAGTGGGGACATTAATCTGATTCTTTTTCAGATACCGCCCATTCATCTACCCAACGACTTAAAGTTTTAACCCAATCATCTCTGTCGTTAATACACGGAATAACATGAAGTTTTTCGCCTCCATTTTCTTCAAAATCTTCGGCGGCCTCCATCCCAATTTCTTCAAGAGTTTCCAAACAATCCGAAACAAAAGCTGGAGTGGCTATTGCCAATTGCTTTACGCCTGCTTTTGCAAAATTGTTAATCGTTTGATCTGTGTAGGGTTGCAACCAAGGGTCAACCCCTAAACGCGATTGAAAAGAAGTAGAAAAACTGCCCTCCTTTAATCCTAAATGGGCCGCCACCAATCTCGTTGTTTCAAAACATTGATGACGATAGCAAAAATCGTGGGCTGGAGACTTTGTTTGGCAACATTTTCCATCAAGGCTACAATGAGACTTTGTAATGTCTGATTTTCGAATATGCCGCTCTGGAACGCCATGGTAGGAAAACAATAAGTGTTCCCACGTTTTTCCTGCCAGACTTTCCTCGATAGATTGCGCCAAAACACGCACATAGTCGGGGTGGTTATAAAAGGCCGGTAGGTGGGTAAATTTCATATTGGGAAAATGCAACTTTCTTAGGCTTTCGGCCAAGACCAAAATGGTTTCAGTGGTGGCCATCGCAAATTGCGGATAAAGGGGGATTATGAGAACCTCATCAACGCCTTTATCGGCCAAAGCCTGAAGACCAGATTTGATGGATGGATTCCCATATCGCATGGCCAAAACCAAGGGCAACGAGGTGTGGTTTTCCATTTTAAGGCGTAGCCTTTCAGAAAGTACAATGAGTGGGGAACCTTCGCTCCACCAAATTTTAGAATAGGCTTTGGCAGAACGTTTGGGTCGGGTGTTCAGAATAATCCCCCTAACCAAAAGAGTTCTAAAAAATTTTGGAAGATCAACAACCCTTTCATCCATTAAAAACTCGTCGAGATATCGCCTAACATCTTTTGGATTTGGACTGTCGGGAGAGCCTAAGTTTACGAGTAAAACACCTTTCATTTTATCTTTTTTTGCAATTTTATTGATTGGGCGAAGATAACGACATTCGATATTTTTTTGGAGTTGTACCATACTTCTTTTTAAATGCCTCTATGAAATGACTGGCTGAACTATACCCCAATTTCAATCCAATTTCATTGACATTGTGCTGACCTGTTGTGAGTAAATTTCTAGCCATTTCCATTTTATAATCAAGCAAAAAACCATAGACCGAAGTGCCATAAAGTTGTTTAAACCCTTCTTTTAGTTTTTTTAAACTCAGACCAATTTCTTGTGCCAAAGCTGGAAGACTAGGGGGTTCGGCCATCCTTGCGATAATAATGGATTTGGCATTTCTAATGCGCCGAACACTATCCTCGTCAACCAAAAAAGGACATTGTTCTAAGTCGGTTTCTTCATCTTTGTTAAAATACAAACTCATGAGTTCATAAACTTTTGCTTTCGTATATAACAACTCCATGGTGGGGTGTACTTGCTTGTGCAACATCTGATTTAAAACCACGGCTTGCATGGGTGCGATTGGTGTTTCGGTATAATACTTTTTATCCTTGTTTTCTTGATCTAAAAACGAAATATGTGCTGCTTCGGGCGAAAAAAGAGTGTGAAACTTTTTGATTGAAATGAGAAGTGAAATCAGCCAAGTTTCTCCATTTAGAACAGCACGAATAGGCAAATTGCGTTGAGGATTATAGAGCAGCAGGGCACGATCAGCACGAAGGGGCAACTGATAATTTCCATCGTTAAAAACAAAGTGCACCACTCCCTTTAGACAAAAGTGAAATTGGAGATACTTAGATTCTACTTCTTGCGTAACTTCAATCGAAAATTCATCTTCGTGCTGCAACCGTAACACCACAACCTCTTTTTCCAATTCGATTCGATTCATTGTCCCTTGAGCGATATTTTTTTGAATCATCTAAAACTGTTTATTATTTAGAAAGGTTCTAAATTAATGGGCTGAAAACCACATAACTTGCACAAAATTAGGGCTTTTCGGAAAAATGACCCCCTTTTTCAGCAAATAAACCGATATCGGTATTAATAGCACCTGAATCGGTATTTTTTACTTTTTGGGGGATATACTTTTGTATCACGTGAAAAATAACCCAATATCTGAGGGCAAATCTTTTTATGCTATCGGTCTCAGCTATAAAAAAGCTGATGCCAAAATTCGTGGTGCCTTCAGTTTACATACCGCTCAAAGTAGTGCCCTACTCAAAGACGCAAAAGCGCTAGGGGTTAGATATTTACTTGTGAATGCCACTTGTAACCGAACCGAAATTTATGGTTTTGTCAACGATCCCGAGTTGCTTATTTCGCTACTCTGTCGCCATTCGGGTGGCGATTTTCAAACTTTTAATAAAGTAGGCTATATTTTAAAAGATGCCCAAGCGGTCGATCATATTTTTCATGTTGGGACTGGCCTAGACAGTCAAATTTTAGGAGATTTTGAAATCATTGCACAACTCAAACAAAGTTTTGCGCGTTCAAAAAAGTTTGGGGTCACAAATCCCTTTTTGGAAAGGCTGCTCAATGCAGTCATTCAAGCCAGTAAACGAATCAAAACAGAGACCGAAATTTCTTCTGGAGCAACTTCTGTTTCTTTCGCATCTGTGCGATATATCCTTGACAATGTTCCCGATGTTTCAAACAAAAAAGTAGTGTTGTTTGGAATGGGGAAAATTGGGCGAAACACTTGTGAAAATCTTGTTAAACACACCCAAAACAAGCAAATAACTCTGGTGAATCGCACGCTAAAAAATGCTGAGCAAATTGCCGGAAAATTTCAGTTGCTTGTGCAACCCCTTTCTGAACTACCCGCCGAAATTCGAACAGCCGATGTACTCGTAGTGGCTACTGGTGCTTCTAGACCCACTGTAACTAAAGAGCTCATTTACAACAACAAACCTCTACTCATCCTTGATCTTTCTATTCCAAAAAATGTTGATGAAAATGTTTGCGAGTTGCCCAACATAACATTGGTTCACCTCGATCATTTGTCTAAAATGACCGACGAAACATTAGAAAAACGAAAAAAACATATCCCACAAGCCAAAAAAATCATCGCTGAAGTTCGTGCAGAATTTGACCAGTGGCTGGTGACGCGTAAGTATGCGCCAACAGTTAAGGCACTTAAAGAAAAGCTTAAAGACATTCAGCAAGCTGAATGGGAAATGCGTCGCAAAAAAGGCTTTAATTTGGAAGAAGAAGAGGCCCTTAAGATTTCAAATCTTCTTATTAAAAAAATAACAAATCACGTGGCCAGCCATCTATCCAGTGCGCCCCAAAACCTAGCTCTCGTTAAAGAATTGTTTCAACTTGACATTCATGAATAAGCCGATTCGCATTGGAACAAGAGAAAGTGCTTTGGCCATTTGGCAGGCCGAAAAAGTTTGTGGGCAACTTAGCGCATTAGGACTACATTCAAAGCTGGTTCCTATTGCTTCAAAAGGCGACCAAAACACAACACAGCCTCTTTATGAAATGGGCGTTACAGGAATTTTTACCAAAACCCTCGACCAAGCTTTGCTTGATGGAAAGATAGATTTGGCTGTTCATAGCATGAAAGATGTGCCCACCAAATTGCCTAAAGGGCTACTGCAAACTGCAGTGCTTGAGCGCGGGCCTGTTTGGGATGTGTTGGTGGGCAAACACCCTTTCGACAATTCAAAAACAAATGTCGTGGCCACTAGCAGTCTAAGAAGGCAAGCGCAATGGTTAAACCGTTTTCCAAAAGACCAAATAAGAGTGCTGAGAGGTAACGTTCAAACCCGACTCAACAAACTAGAAACAGAAAACTGGGACGGTGCCATATTCGCCTTGGCTGGATTGGAAAGACTTGGAATCACGCCTGAAGACACCACTGTTCTTGATTGGATGGTGCCAGCCCCAGCCCAAGGAGCAATCATGATTGTTAGTCACCAAAATAACAAACAATTCCATGAACTCATTCAGCCACTAAACCACTCCGAAACAGCACTTTGTGTGGGCATAGAAAGGAAATTTTTAAGACACCTACAAGGGGGGTGCACAGCACCGATTGGCGCTTATGCGCACATGAAAAACAATCAACTCATTTTTAAAGGCATCGTTTGTAGTGCAGACGGAAAAAAATGTGTCTCTGTAGAAAAGGCAACAAAAATGCCCCAATTGGAGAACGGAACACAATGGGCAAAAGAGGTTTTAGAAATGGGTGGTTGTGAAATTTTAGAAATGTTTAGAAAAAAGTTTTAGGGATGGACAAGCCTCGTGTTTTTTCGACAAAAAGACTGCTCCCGCAACAGCGACAAAGACTCGTGATGGCTGGACTTCAAGTGGTGGACAGGCCCTTTATCAAAACCCAATCCGTTTCATTTAAATTCCCAAAAAGAGAAGCCTCTTGGATTTTTACCAGTCAAAATGCCGTAAAAGCTGTTTTTGAGCAACAAAATTCGGCCCATCAAAGGGCGTCAAATATTTATTGTGTTGGAGAAAAAACCAAACAACTTTTAGAAAGATTTGGCCAAAAAGTGACAAAAAACACTAATAATTCCTCCGATTTGGCCAGTTTTTTAATCAAAAACGTCAAAAATCACTCTTTTTTGTTTTTTTGTGGAAATAAAAAAATGGATACCCTCGGTCAAGAGCTCACCACTGCAGGAATGGCTATCGAGGAAGTCGTCGTTTACGAAACAATATTGCACCCTCACAAACTCCAGCAATCTTTCGATGCCTTACTGTTTTTTAGTCCAAGTGGCGTAGAAAGTTTTCTTCAAAAGAACAGCATTGGAGCTTCAAAATGCTTTTGTATTGGGTCGAGCACTGCAGCGCCCCTAATGAAGCACACACAAAACATACAATTGGCCAGCCAACCTACTGTTGAACATGTGTTGGCATCCACCATCCAATATTTTAAACCCATCATTCATGCTCAAAAATGATTTATTTTTAAAAGCGCTTAAAGGAGAAACCGTTGAAAGACCCCCTGTTTGGATGATGCGCCAAGCTGGGCGTTATTTGCCCGACTTTATGAAGCTAAAAGAAAAATATGATTTTTTCACCCGCTGCCAAACTCCTGAACTCGCCACTGAAATCACCATTATGCCTGTCGATCAAATCGGGGTGGATGCGGCCATTTTATTTAGTGACATTCTTGTTGTGCCACAAGCCATGGGCATAGCCGTGGAGATGAAACCTGGTGTGGGCCCATGGATCCCTAACCCCATCCAAAACCAAACAGATGTAGATCGAGTAGAAGTCCCCGATGTTGAGGATCGATTGGGCTATGTGTATGAGGCTGTTTCCATGACACTCAGCACCCTCGACAACCGAGTGCCCCTCATTGGGTTTGCTGGATCCCCTTGGACCATTTTGTGTTACGCTGTTGAAGGACAAGGCTCTAAAACTTTTGATAAAGCCAAAGGGTTTTGTTTTAGCCAACCCAAAGCCGCACACGAACTTTTGCAAAAAATTACAGATACAACAATTGCCTATCTTAAAGGGAAAGTGAAAAGAGGCGTACATGCTGTACAACTCTTCGACTCTTGGGGCGGACTTCTCTCACCTGATGATTATCAAATTTACTCATGGCCCTATTTGCAACAAATTATTGATGCCCTAAAACCCCTTATCCCTGTCATCGTTTTTGGAAAAGGATGTTGGTTTTCCTACAGAGAAATGGCCATGTCTGGTGCTTCAGCAATTGGCGTTGATTGGACATGTTCTGCAAGAAACGCACGCTATCTCTCTGGAGGGCAAATTACATTACAAGGACATTTCGACCCCGCGCGATTGTTGTCTCCCATTCCAGTCATTGAGAAACAAGTGAAAGAAATGATCGATGCCTTCGGCAAAGACCGCTATATCGCCAACCTTGGACACGGAATTTTACCCAATGTTCCCGTGGCGCACGCCCAAGCTTTTGTGAATGCCGTTAAAAACTATCCTCATGTTTAAGGAACGTTTCTCTAACTATATCGAAAAGTTACAAGACCAAATTTGTTCTGCTCTTGAAAATGTTGATGGCCTAGCTACATTTAAAGAAGATCTTTGGGAGCGGCCTGGTGGTGGTGGTGGAAGAACTCGCGTCATTGAGTCGGGAAATGTTTTTGAAAAAGGAGGCGTTAATATTTCAAAAGTTTATGGTGAACTTCCTCAACCTATGCAAACATATTTTGGGGTTTCCGACAGTCAATTTTTTGCCTGTGGACTTAGTCTCGTTCTTCATCCCAAAAGCCCTATAGTGCCAACGGTTCACGCCAATTGGCGATACTTTGAACTTTATGATAAAACAGGAAATCTGGTTGATCAATGGTTTGGTGGTGGCCAAGATTTAACCCCATACTATTTATTTGAAGAAGACGCCCAACATTTCCACGAAGTATGTAAAAAGGTTTGCGACGCCCATCAGCCCCATTTTTATAATGATTTTAAAGAAAAATGCGACAACTATTTCTACAATCATCATCGTGGTGAGGCCCGTGGCATAGGCGGTTTATTTTTTGATTATTGTAGGGCTAATAAACAAACAACGATAGAAGATTGGTATGCGTTTGTGACAAACGTGGGCGATTCATTTCTTGAGGCCTATATCCCAATCGTTGAAAAGCATAAAAACAAACCCTATACCGCTGCACAACGGAACTGGCAAGAAATTCGCCGAGGAAGATATGTAGAATTCAATCTCATTCATGACAAAGGAACCCTTTTCGGTTTAAAAACCCAGGGCAGAATCGAAAGTATTTTGATGAGTCTCCCTCCTGTTGTTCAATGGAAATACCAACACGACCCCGAGCCCAACACTCCCGAAGCTGCTTTACTAGCCGTTTTAAAAAACCCTAAAGACTGGATTAAAAATTAAAAACAAATGTATCCCTTACAAAGACACCGAAGACTGAGAAATTCTGCTGCCCTAAGAGATTTGGTTCGTGAAAACACACTACATCCTCACGATTTTATTGTGCCGCTTTTTGTTGTGGAAGGCCACAACCTCAAAGAAGAAATTTCTTCAATGCCAGGTTATTATAGACTTAGTTTGGATCTGCTCGAAAAAGAAACCAAAGCACTATGGTCACTCGGGCTCAAGGCTGTACTCGTTTTTGTGAAGGTTCCTGAAAATCTTAAAGACAATGCTGGCAAAGAAGCGGTCAACAAAAATGGCCTCATGCAGCGCGCCATAGCCACCATCAAAACAGCAGTGCCCGAGATGGTAGTGATGACCGATGTAGCTCTGGATCCTTATTCTTCATATGGGCATGACGGAATTGTTGAAAACGGAAAGATTTTAAATGATGCCACAAACGAAGTGTTGGCCCACATGGCCTTGTCACACGCCCAAGCCGGCGCCGATGTTGTGGCTCCTAGTGACATGATGGATGGTCGGGTTTTAAAAATTCGAGAAACCTTAGAAAAAAATCAATTCGAACAAACACTCATCATGAGTTATTCTGCTAAATATGCCTCCTCATTTTATGGCCCATTTAGAGATGCCCTCGACTCTGCCCCAGGGTTTGGAGACAAGAAAACATACCAGATGGATCCTGCCAACAGCAGCGAAGCCCTCAAAGAAACACTCGCCGATATTAACGAAGGCGCAGATATTGTTATGGTTAAACCTGGCTTGCCTTATTTAGACATTGTTCGAGAGCTAAAAACCAAAATCCAAACACCCATCGCTGTTTATCAAGTCAGTGGAGAATATGCCATGCTAAAAGCGGCCGCCGAAAAAGGATGGCTCGAGCATGATGCAGTTATGATAGAACAGTTGATGGCTTTTAAACGTGCTGGGGCTCAAATGATTGCTTCCTATTTTGCAAAAGAAGCCGCTAAAATCTTAGGATAAAACATTAGAAACATCCTATTGATTTTAACTCTTTTTTATTAAAAAGCCATAGTCTGGCCCGAAAAGTGTATTTTTATGGAAGTTTTTTCAAAAACCTCTTATGAAACATCTCTATCGTTTTTTTCGAAAACTACTCTTTTTGGTGGCACTCTTGGTAGCATTCTTATACATAACCGACTATGATTATTTGATTGATCTGGTGGTGAAAATTTCACAAACTGGGCGCACAACAGCGGGCATTGATGATTATTTGTTTTACGACAACCGAACATTAGAAAAAAGTCCAACCCCACAACCTTGGAACTTTCACAACGACTTTAACCAAACCCCTCAAACACCAAAACTTCAGGCACTCCATGATTCATTAGGAACGGTTGCGTTTCTAATCATCAAAAACGACTCTATTTGGCATGAAAGCTATTACGATGGCTATGACCAAACTTCAAAGAGCAACTCCTTTTCTATGGCCAAAAGCATTGTTTGCGCAGCGCTTGGGCGAGCGATAGATGAAGGTTTTGTGAAAAGCTTAGACCAAGCTGTTGGAGATTTTTTACCCGAGTTCAATTCGGGCTATGCCGCTCAACTGACCATGGGGGATTTGGCCAGTATGGCTTCGGGATTAGAGTGGGAAGAAAGCTATACCAACCTACTCACCATCACGCCAAGGGTTTACGTAGAAAAAGATTTAGATAAACTGATGCGCACCATCCCCATTGAAAGTCAGCCTGGGGTGGCTTTTCGCTATCTTAGTGGCAACACCCAACTTTTGGCTATGGCCCTCAAAGCCGCTACTGGAGAAAACATTGCTGACTTAGTGAAAAAATGGTTTTGGGATCCCATGGGTGCAGAGCAAAATGTTTTATGGCAGTTAGATTCTGAAGAAAAAGGCTTGGAAAGAGCCTATTGTTGCTTTAATAGCAATGCAAGAGATTTCGCTCGGTTTGGCAAATTGTTTAAACAAAATGGAAAATGGAAAGGTGAGCAACTCATTGACAGCGCTTTTGTAGCCAAATCCATCACCCCACGGTTCAAAGAAAGTCCAGAATATGGATATGGCTGGTGGTTAGGGCAACGTGCTGGACGCAGATTTTATAGCATGCAAGGACACCTTGGACAGTATGTCATTGTTATCCCTGAAGAAGACGTGATTGTTGTGCGTTTGGGGCATCGAAAACTGAAAAACCAAAATGGTGCCCCGCACCCTCAAGACTGCTACTACTACATCGAAGAAGCCCTAAAAATGGTTCATCATGATAGAACGTCTTAAAATAGAGCACATTCTTTTTTTAGACATAGAAACCGTGCCCCTTTATGCTTCATTTGAGGAAGTTCCCGAAACCGAGCAATTGCTTTGGGAAGACAAAACACGCTATCAGAGAAAAGATGAATTTTCGGCCAAAGACTTTTATGAAAGGGCTGGTATTTGGGCTGAATTTGGGAAAATCATATGCATTTCTGTCGGCTATTTCACTTTTCTTGAAAATAGAGCTTTTAGAGTCACCTCATTCTATGACGAAGACGAAGCGGTGCTTTTAAAAAAATTCAAAACTCTTTTAGAAACTCATTTCTCTAAGACCTATCACCTATTGTGTGCCCACAACGGAAAAGAATTCGACTTTCCCTATATCGCAAGAAGAATGCTGATTAACCATATTGCGCTACCCAAAAAACTAAACTTATTTGGCAAAAAACCTTGGGAAGTGCCTCATTTAGACACGCTCGAACTTTGGAAATTTGGCGACTACAAACATTACAGCTCCTTGAAGCTGCTCACACACTTGTTTGGCATCCCTTCCCCAAAAACCGATATTGATGGAAGCAAAGTTGGAGAGGTGTTCTACAAAGAAAACGATGTCCAACGAATTGTTCGCTACTGCGAATCAGACGTTGTAGCCGTAGCACAACTGCTATTACAATTTAAAACTGAGCCCTTGCTCAATGACGAAGAAATTTTACATGTTGACTGATACACCTCTACTTAGCGTTTCAGATTTATGCATTCGGTTTGGAAGTCAAGTGGCCGTCAATCGTTTAACTTTTGATATAAAAAAGAATGAAATTTTAGGAATTGTTGGGGAATCTGGAAGTGGAAAATCGCTCACTGCACTGGCGCTTATGGGTTTGCTGCCCAATTCGGCTGAAATTAAAGGACAAATAAACTATCAAGGAAATGAATTGCTAAGGCTCTCCGACGCAGCCTTGCGCTCAATTAGAGGGCGACACATTTCCATGGTTTTTCAAGAACCAATGAGCGCCCTAAATCCAAGCATGCGCTGTGGCGAACAGTTGGCTGAAGTGCTCCTACAACATGGCATAACAACAAAAAAAGAGGTTGTTGGAAATGTTTTAGATTTATTCGAAAAAGTTAAACTTCCAACCCCCGAAGAAGTTTACCAAAAATATCCCCATCAGCTCAGTGGCGGTCAACAGCAACGCATCATGATTGCCATGGCTTTGGCCTGCTCGCCAGGTTTACTTATTGCCGATGAACCCACTACAGCCCTAGACGTAACAGTACAAAAAGAGATTCTAAATTTATTGTTACAACTTCAAAAAGCCAACGGGATGGCGATGATTTTTATTTCTCATGATTTAAACTTGGTCGCCCAAATTGCCCACAAGGTGATGGTGATGCGAAACGGAAAAATGGTTGAAATGGGGCGTGCAGACACTATTTTTAAAAATGCTAAAAACCCCTACACAAATGCCCTAATAGCAGCCCGTCCATCAACGAGTGGTGGTCGTAAACTGTTTTTGCCTACTGTTGAAGATTTTATGACGCAACAACCTTTGCCTCTCGAAGAAGCTCCTGAGCAAAGAGAAGCGCGACATCAAAAAATATATGCCCAAAAACCCATATTAGAAATTGTTGGGATTGAAAAATATTACCAAACTCAAAGTGGTTATTTCAAAACTCCAAGGTCATTTAAAGCCCTCGACTCGGTTTCTTTAAAATTATACGAAGGTGAAACACTTGGGCTTGTGGGGGAGTCAGGTTGTGGAAAATCCACCTTGGGCAAAGTCATGCTTTTGCTAGAAAAACCAGAAAGAGGGCATGTTTTATATAAAGGAAAAGATATTTTTTCGCTTAGTAGAAAAGACTTGATGGATTATAGAAAAGATGTTCAACTCATTTTTCAGGATCCCTACGCCACGCTCAACCCACGGTTGAAGATCGGAGAAACACTCACCGAACCCATGAAGGTTCACGGTCTTTACAAAACTAAAGCTGAACGCATCCAAAAAGCAGAAAGTTTGTTAGAAAGCGTGGGGCTTTCTCCCGAATTTATAGATCGGTTTCCCCACGAGTTTTCGGGAGGTCAACGACAGCGCATTGGGTTGGCTCGTGCCCTTGCCGTCAGTCCAAAAATTATTGTTTGTGATGAGTCTGTGTCGGCTCTCGACACCTCAGTGCAAGCACAAGTGCTCAACTTGCTCAACGAATTAAAAAAACAATACAACCTCACCTATTTGTTTATTTCTCATGACTTATCTGTAGTGCGTTATATGTCTGACCAGTTGGTAGTTTTAAAAACCGGACAGATCGTGGAACAAGGAGAAGCAGACACTGTGATTTTAAATCCAGCACACCAATACACCAAAACTTTATGGGAGGCCGTGCCAAAAGAAGCCTATTCTAACTAAACCTTTTTATATGAGTTCAAGTGTCTATCAATCGACCTTACAATCACTTCAGTTAAAGCACAAAAATGCTGGAACTGCCATTGGCGGAAAATGGTTGGAAAGTGACGATTATATTTCATGTCAATCGCCCATTGATGGTCAACCCCTTGGAGCGGTTGGCACAACAACAAAAACACAATTCGACATGGTGCTCAAGGAAGCACAACAAGCCTTCGAAGCATTTCGTTTAATTCCTGCCCCTAAACGCGGTGAGCTTGTAAGGCAGTTTGGAGACAAACTTAGATTGCATAAAGAAGACCTTGGCAAGCTTGTTTCTATCGAAATGGGGAAGTCAATTCAAGAAGGCTTAGGAGAAGTACAAGAAATGATCGATATCTGCGATTTTGCTGTTGGATTGTCGAGGCAGTTGCACGGTTTAACCATGCATTCTGAAAGGCCAAATCACCGAATGTATGAGCAATATCACCCTTTGGGAGTTGTTGGCATTATTTCAGCTTTTAATTTTCCAGTAGCTGTTTGGAGCTGGAATGTGGCCCTCGCGTGGGTTTGTGGAAACGTATGTATTTGGAAGCCAAGTGAAAAAACGCCCTTGTGTGCCCTAGCTTGTCAAAAAATTATTGCAGAAGTTTTAGAGGAAAACCAAATGCCCGGGGCGGTTTCGTGTGTGGTAAATGGCGATTTCCGTGTAGGCGAATGGATTTCTCAAAGCTCAATTATTCCATTAGTTTCCGCAACAGGTTCTACCAAAATGGGGAAAAAAGTTGCGGCCACAGTTGGAGCTCGTTTAGGGAAAAGTTTGTTGGAATTGGGCGGAAATAATGCCATCATCATCACCCCCGAAGCTGATTTAGACATGGCTGTGATTGGGGCTGTTTTTGGGGCTGTCGGCACCTGTGGCCAACGCTGCACATCCACTCGACGTTTAATTGTTCATGAATCCATAATCGAAGCGGTTCAAAAGAGAATGGCGCTGGCCTATGCCCAACTCAAGATCGGCAACCCTTTAGATGCATCAGTGCACGTGGGGCCACTAATTGACCTACAAGCCGTTGCAGAATATACCAAGGCACTAAACGAACTCAGGAGCGAAGGGGCAAGGTTTGTGGTTGAAGGAAGTGTTTTAGAGGGTATGTCCTATAGCAGTGGGTGCTATGTGAAGCCTGCCATTGCGCTCGTGTCAGCCAATTCTGCAATGGCCCAAAAAGAAACCTTTGCGCCTATTCTTTACCTCATTCCCTACAAGGGTGGCCTAGATGAAGCCATCAGCATTCAGAATAGGGTGAAGCAAGGATTGTCGTCGGCCATAATGACTCAAAACATAAGAGAAGCAGAGCTATTCTTATCAACAGCTGGGTCTGATTGTGGAATTGCCAATGTAAACATTGGAACCTCAGGAGCAGAAATTGGAGGCGCGTTTGGGGGTGAAAAAGACACTGGCGGAGGCAGAGAAAGTGGTTCTGATGCTTGGAAAATATATATGCGCCGCCAAACCAACACTATCAATTATGGTAACAGCCTGCCTTTGGCTCAAGGCATTGAATTTAATCTATAAACAACGAATCTTTATATATTTGTATAAAACAAACTAATCATGATACAAACAGTTCACTCCTACTGGGCCTACGGCGTTCTTATCTTGCTCGTTGTTGGGATTGTTAATGCACTTATGGGAATTCTACAAAATAGAGCGTTTACACATAAAGATTTTAGAATTTCTCTATTTGGACTGATTTTCACGCATTTACAGCTGCTCATTGGGCTCATTTTATATTTTGTGTCCCCCAAATTTGCTTGGTGGCAAGAAGGTGTGGGTCGTGTCATGAAAAATAGTTTGTATCGCCTCTATTTGGTTGAACACCCTCTTACCAACCTCATTGCTGTGCTCCTAATCACCATGGGATGGTCGCTACACAAAAGACAAAGTGAAAGTCGAAAAAAGTTTGTGCGAATTGGTCTTTTCTATGGTTTGGGACTTCTTTTATTGCTCAGCAGAATTCCTTGGGCTAATTGGCCATAAAAAAACACCCCCCTGATGAACGAAAGGTGTTCTTTCTGAATAACCAACCAAATTTAACTATGAAAAACTAACTAAGTTTACATTTATAACGTGCAAGTTAGTGCAAGATTGTTGTCAGAGTTCATAAACTTTTGTTAAAGTTTTATCCCCTGCGCAATCCAAAAAAAACATTCATGAAACATACAAATATCGATGTTAAGTTTGCCGTCCTCGGAGGGGGAAGCTGGGGCACAGCGCTGGTGAAAATGCTTAGCGAAAATCAATCAAAGGTTTGGTGGTATATGCGAAGCCTTATTGCCATTGATCATATTAAAACACATCATCATAATCCTAATTATTTAAGCGCAGTTTCTTTCGATCCTGAGCAGCTAATTCTTTCTGACAATATTAACAAAGTCGTGGCAGAGGCCGATGTGATCATTATGGCAATTCCTTCTGCTTTTTTACAAGAAGAGTTAGAAAAAATCACGGTTTCGCTAGAAAACAAAACGGTTTTTTCGGCCATTAAAGGAATCGTTCCTGAGTCTAAAAAAATTGTTGGAGAACATTTACACCTGACCCACAACATTCCCTACCAAAACATTGGCGTAATCACGGGGCCCTGTCATGCCGAAGAAGTGGCCTTAGAAAAACTTTCCTATCTGACCATTGCCTGTGCAGATTCTAGCAAAGCCACTTTGGTGGCCAAAAACCTTCAAAGTGAATATTTATTTACCAAAGTGTCGGATGACATCATTGGCACTGAATATGCAGCCATGCTGAAAAACATCTATGCCATTGCGGTGGGAATTGCGCATGGACTGGGTTATGGTGATAATTTTCAAAGTGTGCTGATGAGCAATGCCATTCGCGAAATGAAGGTCTTTATTAAAAAAGTACACAAAATGAAACGCGACATTAATAATTCGGCCTATTTGGGTGATTTATTGGTTACGGGTTACTCCGTTTTTAGTCGAAATCGTTTGTTTGGCAATATGATTGGAAAGGGCTATACCGTAAAGTCAGCTATGATGGAAATGACGATGGTTGCAGAGGGATACTACGCCACTAAAAGTGCTTATTTGATTGGAGCGCAAAACAAGGCAAAAACTCCAATTATAAAAGGCATTTATGACATTTTGTATGAGGGCAAATCTCCCAAAAAAGTCATGAAAAAATTAAGTCAAAAAATGAATTAATGTGTCGCTTTAAATTGTGATAAAAAGCGCAAATCGTTTTCATAAAACATACGAATATCTTCAATTTGGTAGAGCAACATAGCAATGCGCTCGATACCCATTCCAAAAGCATAGCCAGTAAATTTGGCAGGATCTATGTTACAATTTTTTAAAACAGCAGGGTCAACCATTCCACAACCCATGATTTCTAACCATCCTGTTCCTTTAGTGATCCGATAATCGGCTTCGGAATTCAGCCCCCAATAGATATCCACTTCGGCACTTGGTTCGGTGAAAGGAAAATATGAAGGTCTAAGCCTAATTTTAGATTTTCCGAACAAGGCTTTGGTAAAATAAAGTAGCATTTGTTTAAGATCAGCAAACGACACGTCGGTGTCGATATACAGGCCTTCAACCTGATGAAAAACGCAATGTGAGCGAGCAGAAATGGCCTCGTTTCGAAACACCCTTCCAGGGGAAATGGTGCGAATGGGAGGCTCATGACGCTCCATGTAGCGAACTTGAACTGAGGAAGTGTGAGTTCGCAACATAACATCTGGATTGGTTTCCACGAAAAAAGTGTCTTGCATGTCGCGAGCTGGGTGATGCTCGGGTAAGTTGAGTGCTGTAAAATTATGCCAATCATCCTCGATTTCAGGTCCTTCTGAAAGCGTAAATCCAACTTTAGAAAAAATGTCAATGATTTTGTTTTTTACAATCGATATTGGGTGTCTAGCCCCCAAATCAAAAGGTTGTGCAGGGCGGGTGAGGTCGTTGTATCGGCTTTTGAAAGATTGATTTTGATCCAGGTTGGTTTTTCCTGATTTTATTTTCAATTCTACCGCCGTTTTTAGATTGTTGAGTGCCTGGCCATAGGCTTTTTTCTGATCGTTGGGCACTTGCTTAAAGTCTGCAAAAAGCTGATTTAACAATCCTTTTTTACCCAAATATTTGATACGAAAAACCTCCAATGCTTCTGGGTTTTCAGCCGCAAAAGATTCCACTTCTTGAAGGTGCTTTTCAATAGAATCAATCATAAAATCTTGATTTTAGGATCACAAAAATACGGTTTTTCAACTGATAAGGCCACGGTTTAAGAAATACTGCACCAAAGCCTCTTTCATTAAAAGGGTTTGCTCGCCAGCTTTTAGATTTGGCAAGGGCTCTTGTAATCTATAATGTGGCCAGCCTTGCGCGTCAACATAGTCAAAAGTGTAATAGCCATAGGGCACCAATAGTTGGCAAATGGCAATGTGCATGAGGTTTATTTTTTCGTCCTTTTTAAACTTTCGATCTGGTTGCCCAAGCTCTTGAACCCCCACTAAAAATAAAATACTCTCTAGGTCGAGCCTATCGTGATCTGAAAACTTTGCCGATAGTTTTTCAACCAAGGTCTCCCAACGTTCCTTTAGCTTTGGATCTCTTGCCATTTTGCAAAGGTAAGCTAAGTTGCTTATCAAAACCTTATATTTGTATCACCACATTCACATGAATTATTTGGATATTTTTTTGGGAAGTATTTTGGCCTATGGGCTCATTCGTGGGCTTTTCAAAGGGCTTATCCTTGAACTTTCATCACTTTTGGCACTGATTGTGGGCATTTATGGGGCGCTTCATTTTTCACATATTTTGGGTGATTTTTTACAACAATACACCAATTGGAACCCCAACAACCTAAGGCTTGTTGCGGTGATTGGTACTTTTATTTTGTTGTTACTTGGCGTCACCCTTTTGGGGAAAATGCTCACCAAAGTAGCCAAGTTGGCAGCTTTAGGCCTGCTTAACCGGATGCTGGGAGGAATTTTTGGAGTGCTTAAAATGATTCTGATTACAGGTGTTCTGATGAGTTATTTACTAAAAGCCAATCAAAACTTGGGTTTAGTTGATGAAGGTGTGGTGGAAACTTCTGTTTTGTTTGAACCTGTTGCCACTTTTTCCCAATTTATTTTTGGGGCCATTCTCGAGCAGCAACCCCAATGGGGTGAAGTTTTGCCACAAACCTAAAGTTATTCAATTTCTCGAAGTGCTTCAGTGGGTGTCCATCCAAGTGTCCCATCTGAAAGCAATACTTGGGTCCAGGCATTTAGCGACTGCTTCACCTCTACTTTAGTCCCCAAATTAAGGTCAAAGAGTTGTTCTGATCTCAAGTTTGGCTCATTTCTGAAACTTGTTTTCTCAAAAACAATTGCAAAAACACGTTTTTCGTTAGCTTGCCTGTTTAGGGTTAGGCCAAAGCTAATCATTGCCAAAAGTGCCGCCAATACAAAAACAACGAAAAAGCTTCTCTTGTAGAACGATTTTTGCCAGAAAAAGTAGGCCAGAAAAAACAAAGCACTCAGCCAAACAAATCCGATTGTTACTCCCGACCACTGATCGGATTGAAGTTTCGAAGTCACGGACTCAAAAAAACTTTGAAGCTGATTTTCGGGCAAGGTGTCGAAAGCATCAATGGTCATATTTTGGGCAAAAGTTAAGTTGTTTAGAATGTTTTGGTTTTTAGGATCCAATTGCAAAGCTTTTTCATAGTAGAAAACACTTTCTGCCACGTGGTTTAATTTGTAGTGAGCATTCCCCATGTTGAAATACAATTCTGCCGAATGGCTTCCTTGATCAATGATGCTTTGATATTGCTCTAGAGCTTCCACAAATTGGCCCTGGTTATAGAAATCATTCCCGCGAACAAAGGCGTCATTGGGTTGCGACCAAACCATGAAAACACTTGTTAAAATAAAAATCCCTGTAAATCTTATCTTTTGCATTCTAGAGCTGTTTGTCTAATTTTGATATGATTTGTGCTGCACGTTCATAATCGTGCGCTATAGTGCCCTTGGTGGCTGGTGTGTAACGCGCAAATTCACAACTTCCAATCAGAGCAACAAAGGCTTCAATATCTGCTAACCCCACCTTTTTGTTGTGTAGCAATTCTTTGATTTTATCCTTGCTTAAATCTGATGTTTCAATAGAAAGTTTAGCCTTCAAATAGTTGTGTAAAGCACGTTCTAAGGAGATATAAAAAGCTTCGGAGTTTTTTTGATTTCGCTTGGCTTCTGAAAGGTACTTTCGAGCCAATCGGTTGGCTTTCCGCAATCGGTTCCCCGAAAGATCTCCCATTCGTGACTCTAGTTTTCTTCTTATGAGGATTCCAATAAAAACTAAGAACAGTGGCGATAGCAGTAAGCCATAAAACATACGCGACCCATAAAATGCTTGGCTGGAAATAGATTGCCAACTTGTTTTAAGTTCAATAAAACGAAACTGTGTGTTTAAATTGGGCACAGTATTTCGAATGCTTTGGGTGTTAGATGTTGAAGGGTTGTTCGAACTGTTTACAGGGCCCTCAGTAACATCTATTGTTAAGGATTCTGAAAATAGGGTAACATATTTTTCTTTGTCAGGGTTAAAATATGAAAAGGCTATAGCTGGGATTGGGTATTGCCCTTGAAATTGTGGGACTATGGTGTAGGCGTCTTTCACCTCGCCTCTCATTCCAGACATGTTGGTAGTTACCTTTTCAATGTGTTCAGGGTCATATTTTTCTAATGAGCTGGGGACATCAAGTTCAGGTAAAGAAAAGAGTTTTAGGTTTCCTTGGCCGCTCACCTTGAGCTCAACTTGCAAAGATTCAGAAGCCTTTAAGCTGTTTTTAGTGGTGCTTAGTTCGAAATCAAAAGTGCCCACCGCTCCCGAAAAACTATCGGGACGGCCTTGTGTTGGCAATGGTTTAACCTTAAAACGACGCTCCTTGGTGGAAACCGTGGCAGGAACTTGGGTGTATATTCGGTTACCAAAAAAATCTCTTCTGTTGGTGGGAACATCTACAGTGACATCGAGTGACATGGGCTCTATGCTCAGTGTCCCTTCTTTTTGTGGATACACAATCCATTTTTTCCAAGTCACATAATTATAGGCCTCTCCCTTGTAGGTGCTTCTTTCAACCGCCAAGCGATTAATGGGAATGTTCTGTGACCAAAAGTTTTTAAATTGAGGACTCTCAATTTCAGAAACATTGGTCACGTTGATTTGCGGATGAATATACAATTTAAAAAGTACCGCTACAGCTTCGTTAAGATAAGGTTGACTGTCAGAAATTTCAACTTCGAGATGAAGGTTTTCATTGACATCATAAGCATCTGTAGCTACATTCGAATTGTTGGGTTGAGAAACCGCTGAAGTGACTTCAATGGTTAGTGGGTTTGTCTTATATACCTCTCCATCAATTTCAACCGAAGCTTGCCCAATTTGAAGGGTTCCTTTTTTGGTGGGGGCCAAAAAATAGCTGTAACTCTTTGAATAGTTTCGTTGACCATTCACCCAAGATCGGCTCACAGACTGGTTGGGTCCGCCAATGACCTTAAATCCTTCAAAAGATGGTGGTGAAAAGTTATCCCCATCTCCGTTCATTTTGAAATCAATTCTTAGCCGCTCATTGAGCCCTAATTTACTTTTGCTCACCGAAGCGTCAAAAGTGACTTGAGACCAACCAAAGCTTATAGCAAAACAAGCTATTAAAAATGAGAGAACATAACGGCTTTGTGTTTGTGCGATCATTTTATAAATGGGGGTTGTAATGACAGGTAAATTTACCAATCTTTTTTGGCTTTCACAGGAATGCCTTTAACCTTTTTTTCGTTGACTTTGTCCTGAACTTTCTTTTCTTCATTGTTCATCGCTTCGAGCAAGTTTTTTATTTGCTGAGGAGACATTTGACCAGGCTTGGGTTGTTGGTTTTTGTTTTCTTCTTTTTCGGGTTTTCCTTTGTCGTTTTGATCATCCTTTGGGTCGCCTTTGTCCGATTCTTTATCTTGGTTTGGGTCTTCTTTTTGAT
>CAYZFD010000001.1:0-49081 GCA_964477735.1 uncultured Flavobacteriaceae bacterium | reverse complement strand
TCCTTTGGGTCGCCTTTGTCCGATTCTTTATCTTGGTTTGGGTCTTCTTTTTGATCACCCTTATCTTTTTGATCTTTCTGGTCTTTTTTGTCGTCCTTGTTCTGATCCTGATTTTTTTGTTCTTGCTGTTGTTTTTTCAATAGTGCCTTCGCCAAAGCATAATTATAGCGTGTTTCGGGGTCTTGGGAAAAGTTTCGGAGGGCGTTTTTATAAGCTTCTACAGCTTTTTCATAGTCCTGTGATTTCATAAAAACATTCCCCATATTGTGAAAAGCACGATGTTTACTAGCCTTATCGGTGCTTAATGCTATTGCTTTTTTATACTGATTAAACGCTTCGGCTGAATGCTCAGATTTGTATAGGGCATTACCCATATTGTATTGGTTTGTTGCGCCCTGAGCGTTGAGGGCTGCGGCCTTTCGATAGGGCGTTTCGGCATCGGCATAGGACTTGGCAATCATTTGTTGATTCCCTTCAAACAAAAGGTTGTCTGATTCCTTGGTGCTTTCGTTTTGACTCCAAAGCACGTTAGTGAGCAAAACCATAAGAACACTGAATTTTTTCATCTCACTCCATTTTTTTTATTCATACGATCTTCAAACAAATTTAAACGTTGAATCCAAGAGGTTTTTCGCTCCCAAAAAAGACTGTCTAAACACACCAAAAACAAGCTTATGGCCAAAGCCCACTGAAATTGATCTTTGTAAGATACGAATTGCTTGGCTTCGAACTCTTGTTTGTCCATTTTTTTTAAAAGCTCAACAACGGCCTCAACAGTTTCTTGAGTGTTGTTTCCTTCCAAAAACAGGCCGCTGGTTTGTTCGGCTAGGGCTGACAACACTTCTTTGTTAAAACGTGTAATGACAACCTCTCCATTTTGGTCTTTTTTATAGCGATCCGTCACACCTCTTCTTTTTTCGGGAATGGGAGCGCCTTTTTCTGTGCCCACTCCAATACTCACTATTGTAATCCCTGCTTCATCTGCTTTTTTGGCTACCTCAATCGCCCCAGACTCGTGATCTTCACCATCCGACACTATGCAGAGCACTCTGTTTGTTTGGTTGGCATCATCAAAAAATGTGCTAGCTAAGGCAACGGCCTCACCAATGGCGGTTCCTTGAGAAGAAAGCATGTCGGTGTTCAGAGCCTGTAAAAACATTTTTGCAGCACCGTAATCGGTGGTTATGGGCAACTGTGGAATGGCCGTAGCCGCATAGGCAATAATGCCCACACGGTCACTCACAAGCTGGTTTGTGAGTTCTGAAACTATTCTTTTGGCTTTTTCAAGGCGGCTAGGAGCCACATCTTCGGCCAGCATGCTTTTAGAGACATCAACAGCAAAAACAATATCAACACCTTCTCTTTTTACGGTTTCGAGCTGGGTTCCAATTTTTGGATTTACTAAACCGAAAACCAAAAAAAGAAGTGCTAACAAAAAAACTATAAGCTTTAAAATAGGTTTAAAAACAGACCGTGTTGGACTTAAACTTTCAAGTGCCATTGGGTGTGCAAACTGCTTTTGTCTTATTTTCTTCCAATATTGTGACCACAAAAAAACTAGCAACACAACAATTAAGGCTGCTAAAGAATAAAAATATTGAGGTGCTTCGAGTTGATACATTACAAAAAGCTTTTATAGAGGGTTTGTCTCAAAAGCCATTCTAATAGGAGCAAAACCCCTGCCAATATAGCCCAAAATCTAAATTTCTCTTCATAGGTAGCATAACGAATCTCTTCGACATCTGACTTTTCAAGCTTGTTGATTTCGTCATAAATCTCTGCTAATTTTTTGTTGTTTGTTGCCCTAAAATATTTACCCCCTGTTTGCGTGGCAATAGATTTTAATAGGGGTTCGTCAATTTCAACTTTTGTCATTCCAAACCTAAAGCTCCCATTGGGATTTAAGGCAATCGGAGCTCTGGCATTTCCATTACTGCCCAAACCAATTGTGTAGGTTTTAATTCCAAAAGAAGCGGCCAAATCGGCTGCTGTTTTAGGATCAATAAATCCTGAGTTATTGACGCCATCGGTGAGCAAAATGATCACTTTGCTTTTGGCCTTACTGTCTTTGATTCGGTTCACGGAAGTTGCCAACCCCATTCCAATGGCTGTGCCGTCGCTAATCACGCCCTCATAGTCTATTTCCCTAAGTGCACTTTGCACCACTTGTTTGTCTGAGGTAATTGGAGTTTTGGTGTAGCTTTCTCCTGCATAAACAACCAAACCAATCCGGTCATTGAGTCTGTCAGACACAAAGTTAGCAGCCACTTTTTTAAGGGCTTGAAGTCTGTTAGGCTTTAAATCTTGGGCAAGCATACTTGAGGAGATGTCAATGGCCATCATGATGTCGATACCTTTGTTGGTCTTCGTTTGTGTAGAGGTTTCTGCAATTTGTGGTCTGGCTAGGGCAACAATGAGTGCCGCAATAGAAAACAGTCTAAGTATCCATAAAACTGGTCTCGTTTTGGCCAAGTAGGAAGGCTTCGAAAAGCCTTTAAGGCTAGACATTTGAAGTGATGGCGTTTCTTTTTTCCTTCCCCACCAAAACCAAAACCCCATGAATGGCAATAATAGAAATAGCCAAAAAAATTGTGGGTCCGCAAAACTATAAGCTTCGAACATATCAGGGGGTTTTTTCGGTTTTAAAAGTGATGCTGTTTTGAATGCGTTCTACAATGGCCTTGGCGTATTGATCTTCTTGGTCAAAAACCAATTCGAGCTGTTGAAATCCGCCTCCTTGGGCGAAGTTTAAAATCGAATATTCTTTTCGTAATCCTGCTTCACTCCATTCGAAAGAGCCGTAGGCATTGAGTCCTGCAGAACCATCAGATGCTGTGAATTCGTCTTGTTTAAGAATAATGTTTTTACCTCCTATTTTTTCATATTGTCCAATGATCGCATCAACCGCTTTTTGCAAATCAAACTTTTCGGCTTCTTGTGGAAATTGCTCCACACTTAACCTTGCATAAAAAGTTTTTTCGAGCGAGCCCCACTCAAACTCCTGACGTGTGGGCGTTCCTTGCTTAGTGCGCACCAACGCATCGGGGAAGCTCAAAGTTGTAGGATGTGCACCATAGGTGCTCGTAATCCAATTTTGTTTTAGGAGTTTTCGGGTTGGATGACCAAACAAGCTGTCTTTGACTTGTTCAAAACCAAAAATAGAAATGCCAATGATTAAAGCTAAAACCAACACACTTCCTGAAAGAATGCTGGCCATTTTAAGACGGTTTTTTCGTTGTTGTTTTCGGAGCTTTTCTAAATATTCTTCGTTTTGTCGCAACTCTTCCTCTGTGGGTTCGGGCAGTGCTTCTTTCGTTTCAACAATAACAGTTTCTAAGGCTTTCCGATCTGCCTGGGCCACTCCAAGGCCTGGGTTGGCTCGTGCAAATTTCACCAGATCGGCTGTTTGTAATACTGACTTGAAATTGGCAACTGTTTCTTTTTTTAAACTCAGTTTTCCTGCATCACAAAGCATTTCCATTTTTTGGATCAGCTCTTCGGTGGTGCTTTCAAGGGCGTCGATATGCACATCGTCTTCAATATAGGTTCTCACAATATCTGTGAGTTGAGAATAATAAACCTTATAGTCTTCTTGAGCACTTAGGTTTACTGCTTCTATGTTTTGAAGGGCCTGAATGGCGCGCTCAAAAGGGGGTAGGTTGCGCTTTCGAGCTTCTATAACTTTTTTCCTTTTGAGAATTATCCAAGTCAACAAACCTATAGCCAAAAGGGCTAAAAATGAAAAAACATAGGGTTTCCACCAGCCTATATTATTTTTAGAGGTCATCACTATGGGCTTGATGTCATAGAACTGCTTGCTTACTGTATCGACCTCAATGCTGTTTATCTGAACTTTGAAACTGTTTGTTTTAAAAATTTTGTTGTTGATTAAAACTGTTTGAGGGGGCAAAGTGTAGGTTCCCGAATCGAATTGGATGAGCGCATAACGCCGCATGAGCGAAACTTGTGCTTCTTGCCTCAATGTGTCTACATCAAAAGCCTCCAAGGTTTCGAAAGGAGCAAAGGTTTGACCTTCAGGGAATTTTACAGTTGCTAAGGTGTCTGTGACCACTTTCAATCGGTAAGAAATCGCTTGGCCAATTTGGGCGTTCAGGGTGTCAATTTCTGCCGAAACTGTAGGGGGGTTTTGGGCCATAAGCACAGTGGTGGCCATCAACATAATTCCCAAAAATGTTTGCAGTTTTTTAGGCACGTTGCTTAAAATAAGTGAGTAATTTTTTTACGTAACTTTCATCAATACGACAATCGATAGTTCCTGCGCCACTTTTGCGAAAAGATTGTCTAAACTCATCCACACAATTGTCATAATGTTTTGCATAGGCTCTTCGAACATTTTTTGACCCGGTGTGAACCCATTGTTGGCGACCAGTTTCCTTGTCGATCATGTTCACCATGCCAATATTGGGAATGGCTTCTTCTATGGGGTCATATACCCGAATCCCTGTTAGATCATGCTTTTTAACTCCGATTTTGAGTGTTTGCTCATAACCCGAATCCATAAAATCTGAGAGCATAAAAACAATAGCGCGCTTTTTCATCACACCCGATAGAAACCTTAGGGCTTCATCGATGCTGGTTTGGCTGCTTTTTGGGTTGAACTCAATCAACTCTCTAATGATTCTTAGAATGTGTGATTTTCCTTTTTTTGGAGGAATATATAACTCTATTTGATCTGAAAATAACACAAGTCCAACTTTGTCGTTGTTTTGCAAAGCTGAAAAGGCCAGTGTGGCCGAAATCTCTGTGAGAATATTTCTTTTAAACTCCGATTGGGTGCCGAAGTACTCCGAACCACTAACATCTACCATGAGCAGGAGTGTAAGCTCCCTTTCTTCTTCAAAAACTTTAATATAGGGCTCGTTATAGCGCGCCGTTACATTCCAATCGATGTTTCGAACATCATCCCCATATTGATAGGGCCTTACTTCACTAAATGTCATCCCACGACCCTTGAAGGTGCTATGATATTCCCCTCCAAAAATGTGGTTGCTTAAGCGCCGCGTCTTAATTTCAATTTTACGGACTTTTTTTAGCAATTCTTTAGTGTCCATTCAATATTATTGATGAAAAATGATACGAAAAAATGGTGCCCACTAACTATGGTACCTCAACTTCATTTACAATTTGATTGATGATATCAACACTAGTAACGTTTTCGGCCTCTGCTTCATAGGTGATTCCTATTCGGTGTCTTAACACATCGTGAACCACAGCCCTAACATCTTCTGGAATCACATAACCTCTTCGCTTAATAAAGGCATAGCACTTGGCCGCTGTGGCCAAATTAATACTTCCCCTTGGGGAAGCCCCATAGCTGATTAAAGGCTTAAGCGTTTCGAGCTTATAGCGTGATGGGTAGCGTGTGGCAAAAATCAAATCGAGAATATACTTTTCAATTTTTTCATCCATATAAACTTCGCGAACCGCTTGTTGAGCTTTCACAATTTGAGCAGTAGTCACTACAGGCTTAATGGCATCGAATTGTCCTTTAAGGTTGGCTCTCACAATCGATTGCTCATCTTCAAGACTGGGATAGTCTATCACGGCTTTGAGCATAAAACGATCGACTTGTGCTTCGGGCAAGGGATAGGTTCCTTCTTGCTCTACGGGGTTTTGAGTGGCCATGACCAAAAATGGAGGCTTGAGTTCAAAGGTGCTGTCGCCAATCGTTACTTGCCTTTCTTGCATGGCTTCTAGTAGGGCAGACTGCACTTTTGCAGGAGCTCGGTTAATCTCATCGGCCAAAACAAAGTTGGCAAAAATTGGTCCTTTTTTGATGTTGAAATCGCTGGTTTTTATGTTGTAAATCATGGTTCCAATGACATCTGCAGGAAGTAAATCGGGGGTAAACTGAATGCGATTAAAACTGCCTTTTACAGCTTTACTTAGGGTGTTGATGGCCAAAGTTTTGGCCAGCCCGGGCACCCCTTCGAGCAAAATGTGTCCTTCGCCCAACAAACCAATCAGCAGGCGCTCGATCATGTATTTTTGACCAACAATAACTTTGTTTACTTCTAGATTTAGCAAGTCTATAAAGGCACTTTCCTTCTCAATTTTTTCATTAATGGCCTTAATGTCAATCGCTTGGTGATTTTCCATATTCAATTTTTAAACTTTGTTAAAATACGTAACATAAATAAGGGCTGCAAGTTGCCAAAAAAAAAGAAAGACAATTGTTAATGTTTGGTTAAAATATCGAACAGTTTTTCTTTTATAATTTTGTAATTTACAAAAAATATTTTGACATGAATTCCCATTTCTCAAAAATCATTGCAGGTGTTATGCGATGGGCACATTGGGGCGCCGAACTTCAAACAAACGAAATGTCTAAACTCATCGAACAATGTGTTGAATGTGGCGTACACAGTTTTGACCACGCCGACATTTATGGTGGCTACACAACTGAGGCGCGTTTTGGCCAAGCCTTTGGGCAAAGTGGCGTGCGTAGAGAAGACATTCAACTTATTTCTAAATGTGGCATCCAATATCAGTGTGAAAACCGTCCCCTAAAAGTTGGTCATTATGACTATTCCAAGTCTTACATCATCAAATCTGTGGAGCAGTCGCTGGTTCATTTAAAAACTGATTATTTAGATTTGCTACTGCTTCACCGGCCCAGCCCATTGTTAAACATCGAAGAAGTCACAGAAGCTGTTCAAAGTTTATTGAAACAAGGCAAAATTCTCGCCCTTGGCGTTTCAAATTTCAATACAGCTCAAACCAACCTTATCGCCAAAAACAATGTGGTTGCTTTCAACCAAATTGAACTGTCTCTGACGCATCATCAGCCCATGCATGACGGAAGCTTAGAAGCAATGCAAGCACAGGGAATTCGTCCGATGGCCTGGAGCCCTTTAGGCCATTATTTTGGCCCTGACACCCCACAAAACCAACGCCTAAAACCTCTGTTGCAAGAGCTTTCAGAAAGCTATAATGCCAGCGAAGATCAGCTGCTTTTGGCTTGGCTATTTAGGCATCCTGCCAAAATCATCCCTGTGGTGGGCACAAGCAAAATTGAAAGAATCCGATTGGCAATAGAAGCCCAAAAAATTCAGCTAAAAACAGAAGATTGGTTTAGAATGCTCGTCGAAAGCCAAGGTCACAAAGTTCCATAGGAATGATTAATAAGCGCTTATTGGTTAAAAATTTACTGGCACACAATGATGAAAATAGCTTTTATGACAAAAAACTCCAGCTGAATATCGGAACAAAAGAAGGTAAAGCTAAATTTTTAAAACATGTTTGTGCCCTATCAAACAGCAATCCTAAGAACAATTCTTATATTGTGGTGGGTGTAAGCGATAATGACAACAGCATTGTTGGGGTTGATTTTTTTGATGATAGCAAAATTCAAAATCTCATAAACGCCTACCTAGAAAATCCCCCTGTTGTGTTGTACGAAAACATTCATTTTCCCGATTTGCCTCAAGGAAAAGTTGTGGGGTTGGTGACCATTAAACCCACAAAAAAATTCACCTCATTAAGAAAAAACATTTGGAAATATTATGGCGGCACCATTTTTTTTAGAGATGGTAGCACTTCGGTTTCAAAAGTTTTCGATTTAGAAATGAAAGACCTCAACGCCAAAATTGTAACCGATATTGAAAAAAACTCCCTAAACAATATCAAACTTACGCTCGATGGTGTTTTTGATTTTATGAAACAACATCAAAGCCTTGATCCAAGCTATAAGGTTTTTAAAGAATCTTTTGTGTTGTGCTGGGCAGGCATCAAAAAGCAAGTGAAGTCGAAAACATACTATTCTAGGGTAGATCTTGAATTGATCAATGAACAAGTAAAATTATTTTATTCTGCTCTTGATGAGGTTGAGATTTCAATGAATGAAAACTCCTGCTGTTTGTTGGAATATGTGCGCTTGGGACTCAATCAAGTCTATCGCTACTATCCTTTAGAAAAAGTGAACATTAGGTTTGAAAACAATGGGCGCTATTCAATAGAATCAGATCTGGTTTTTGAACCTCCTGTGTTTGAAAAAAAACTGCTTCACCACATTTACAATGCCAACAATACTCTTCTCCAAAAGCTTGAAAAAAACCAACCCTTAACCACTCAAGAAAAAGACGATGTGATGCACATCCCATCAACCTACCTTCTTTGTTATCTCAACCAATTTGAGGAAGCTAGAGAAAAACTCGACCTCGCTCAACCTTTGCTACACAAGTTTGGAGACGAAGCCTATCAAGCTTTTAAAGACAGTATGCGCGTGTTGAGAAAAGTGAAATATAACCAATAACCTTGAGGCGGATCGCTACCCCACGAATGCTGCAAAAAGATTATGGGTTGTAATGTAGGCCATCACTTCTTTTGGCAATAGGTCTTTAGCCATCTTTTTATCGTTCAAAAATGATTTTCTAATCTCGGTAGCGGAAATGGCTACTTTAGGCATGTTGAGCAAGCCACCCTTTTTTGGAAGCGCTACAGGGACATTTAAGCTTGTTTTTCTGGGATATACCCAAATGGGAAACTTCATGATTTCTTTATGGCGATGCCAGGAGGACAAACTTTGCCAATTGTCTTCGCCCATCACTAAAACAAAACGATTTTGGGGATAGACCTCCTTCAAGACCTCTAGGGTGCGAGCAGTGTAGTAGGGTGGCAACAAGCTGAATTCTATATCACAAACCGAAATTTCTGGGTGATTTTCAACAGCTATTTTAGCCATTGCTAAGCGGTGATGATCAGGCAACAACTGCTGTTTATTTTTATGTGGACTTTGAGGTGTGGGCACAAGCCAAACTTCCTCAGCTCGATTATCATTGAGCACAGCTTTGGCCACACTCAGATGCCCAAGATGTATTGGATTGAATGACCCAAACAGCAATGCAACTTCTTTCATGAAAGACCTAAGAATTGTTGAACCACTTGCAATATTTCTGCTTTAGCCTGATCTAGATCGTCGTTCACAATTGTGCAATCAAACTGATTGGCAAATCCCAATTCCTCTTTGGCCTTGGCCAATCGTTTTTGTATTGTTTCTTCGTTATCGGTTTGACGTAAACGCAAGCGTTTTTCTAAAGTAGTAAGGTTTGGAGGTTGAATGAAAATAGCGAGTGTTTTATCAGGAAATTGTTTTTTAATGTTCAATCCTCCCACCACATCAATGTCAAAAACAACATTTTGATTTTGACTCCATATTCGTTGAATTTCGGATTTTAAAGTTCCATAAAAAGTTCCTTTATAAACTTCTTCATATTCTATAAAAGCGTGCTCTTCGATCTTGTTTCGAAAATCATGTTGGCTCAAGAAATAATAGTCTACCCCCTCCTTTTCTTGGCCTCTTGGGGCTCTTGAAGTAGCCGAAATTGAAAACCCTAAGGCCAATTCGGGCTGCCCAATCAAATGTTTTACTAGAGTTGTTTTTCCACTACCAGAAGGCGCCGAAAGCACTATACACTTTTGATTTTCCATCAGAGCACATTCAGCAGTTGTTCTTTTATTTTTTCGAGCTCATCTTTCATCTGAATCACACTTTGCTGCATTTCAGCAAAGTTGGCTTTCGAACCAATGGTGTTAATTTCCCTACCCATTTCTTGTGTAATAAACCCTAACTTTTTGCCTTTTAAAAGTTCTTCGGACTGTATCACCTCGTTGAAGTAGTTGAGGTGGTTATTCAGTCGCGTAATCTCTTCAGTGATGTCGAGTTTTTCGAGATAATAAATCATCTCTTGTTCGAAGCGGTTTTCATCAACACTGAGTGACAAATCATTCATGGCTTGCAAAATTTTTGCTCGAGTCGCTTCCATGCGCTTGGGGTTGACTGTTTGCACTTCAATCAAGAGCTTTCCAATCAAATCTACTCTTAAAAGAAGATCTTTTTCTAGCGCTTTTCCTTCTTGTTCTCGGAAGGCTATGAGTTGTTCTAATGCCTGATTCAAAACCTTTGAAATCTGTTGAACTTCTTTTTCATCAACATCATTTTTGTCAGTGATGAGTGTTTCGGGCATTCTAAGTGCCATTTTGAGCAACTCCAATTCATCGGCTTCTACCAAGGTGCTGAGTTGTTTCATATAACCCTTCACGATAGGCGCATTGACCACCGCTGAAGTTTCTTGACCCGTAATCTCTAATTGAAAGCCTATATCTACTTTGCCTCGAACAATTTTGTCTGAAACCATTTGGCGAAACAACAATTCGTGTGATCTATAGGCCGAAGGCATTCTCATATTCAAATCGAGGCTTTTGCTGTTTAGCGATTTGGCTTCAATGGTGAGGTTTTTGGATCCGAGTTGAATACTGGATTTGCCGAAACCTGTCATGGATTGAATCATGCAATATCTTTGGGTGCTAAGTTACAAAAAACTAAAGTTCAGCCCCTACAAAGGGCGCACCCAAATATTTCTGAACATGATGGGGGTGCCATGGTCTTGAAGCATCAGGGCGTCTGGTCCGTGGGCTTCGTTTTTGGGCCAACCAATATATTCTGTAGTTCCCAAAACTTCTACATGGTCTTGAACTAAAATTCCATTGTGAAAAACAGTTAAAATCCCAGATTTGATTTTTTGACCATTTTCATCAAAAACAGGGGTTTTGAAAACGATGTCATAACTTTGCCACTCTCCTGGTTTACGGCTGGCGTTTACCAACGGAATGTGTTGTTTGTATACCGCTCCAACTTGGCCATTGGGATAGGTTTTGTTTTCGAAATTGTCAAGGATTTGGACTTCATATCTTTTCTGAAAAAACACCCCGCTGTTTGATCGGTCTTGACCGTCGCCCAAGGCCTTTTCGTCACTTTTCCATTCCAAGTGTAGCTGAACATCGCCAAAATGTTGTTTGGTTTCCATATAGCCTGTCCCAACGGCAACGGTCATGGTGCCGTCACCATTTAAAATCCAGGCTGCAGGGCCATTGTTGTCGCTTCGCTTCCATCCTTCTAGAGAGGTTCCGTCGAATAACACAATGGCATCGCTAGGTGGTGTGTTTTCGTATGCTGGCGTAACAACAACAGGAATGGGTTCCCAAACTTCGGTGTCTTTGGGGTCGGTTGGTTCTTCGGATGATGGAGCTGGGTTTTGCGCACAACTGCTCGATAAAATAAATCCAAAAAAGGATAGAAAGAAAATTGGTGTTTTCATTATTTAAGGCCTAAAATGTTGTTTAAATGTGTGAGGTTTTCATCACCACCAGCAAAATCGTCAAAGGTTTTTTCTGTGGCTTCTATGATGTGCTTTTGAATAAATGGTGCGCCTTCTCGAGCGCCTTGGTTTGGGCTTTTGATGCAACACTCCCATTCCATTACTGCCCAGAGGTCACACCCATATTGGGTTAGTTTAGAAAATATGGTTTTAAAATCTATTTGACCATCTCCTGGTGAGCGATATCGGCCTGCACGATCGGCCCAGTCGGCATAACTGCCAAATGCGCCTCTTTTTCCATCGGGATTAAACTCTGAGTCTTTAACATGAAAAGCGCGAATGAATTCGTGGTAGTGATCAATATAAGTGATGTAATCGAGTTGCTGAAGCACAAAATGGCTTGGATCATAAAGAATATTCACCCTTTTGTGGTTGTTTGTGGCAGCTAAAAAGCGCTCAAAAGTAACCCCGTCATGAAGGTCTTCGCCTGGGTGAATTTCATAGCAAACATCGACGCCATTTTCATCAAAAACATTGAGTATGGGCAGCCACCGCTTGGCCAACTCCTTAAACCCTAAATCTACTAAGCCTTTGGGGCGTTGTGGCCATGGATGAGCTGTGTGCCACAACAGCGCTCCAGAGAAGGTGGCGTGGGCTTTTAGGCCAAGTCTTCGACTGGCAACAGCCGCTTTTTTTACTGTTTCTATGGCCCATTCCATGCGTGCTTTGGGGTTGTTTTTATAGGGTTCTGGAGCAAAGGCATCAAACATGAGGTCATAGGCAGGGGCAACCGCTACTAACTGCCCCTGAAGGTGAGTGGAAAGCTCTGTGATTTCCAGCCCATAGGATTGGATTTTCCCTTTAAGTTCGTCGCAATAAGTTTGGCTTGAGGCCGCTTTGTCAAGGTCAATTAAAAACTTTTCCCATGTTGGAATTTGAATGCCTTTATAGCCCAAATCGGCAGCCCACTGGCACATGCCTTCAAGAGAATTAAAAGGAGCTTTTTTATCGACAAATTGTGCTAAAAATATCCCTGGCCCTTTGATTGTTTTCATGAGTTATTTTAAATCTTTTATATGTTCGCAAAAGTTTTTTTTGATTTAGATTTGAGCGTGACGAGCCCGATTTAATTTCTATCCATTGATATCCAAACGTTTCCTTGCGCATGCGACTTTAATACACTTGCAATGAAATTCATTCCACGAACACCATCATGTAGTGAAGGAAATTCTGAGGGATGCGGATTTTCATTCCTAATGGCACGTGCCACTCCTTTGTAAATGTTGCCCATAGCATCAAAAATCCCTTCGGGATGTCCGGGAGGCATTTTCACACCATCCAATGAAACCGCACTGTTATAGGCTTGTCCTGGTTTTAGAACTTGAAGGGGTTTGTCTTCGGTGAGGTAATACAAATAATTTGGGTTTTCTTGTTCCCATCGCAACCCTCCTTTTTGTCCGTAAATACTTACCCTAAAATTATTTTCTTCTCCTGTAGCAATTTGGCTGGCTCGAATAACCCCTTTCACGTGCTTTGAAAAGCGTAAAAGTACTGTGCCATCGATGTCCATTCTATTGTCGTCATAGAGATAGTTAAGGTCTGCCAGTAACTGATTCACTTTTAGACCTGATACATATTCGAGCATGTCGAAAGCATGGGTGCCAATATCGCCAATACAACAGCTGCTTCCAGACTTTTCGGGATTTAGTCTCCAAGTGTTTTTTCGGCTAGCTTCATCATGAATGATGGGGTTAATCCAACCTTGATAATATTGAATGTCAATTTTTTGAATGGCGCCAATTGTTCCTTGAGCAATCATCTCTCTAAGCTGGCGAATCATTGGATAGCCTGTGTAGGTGTAGGTTACGGCAAAAACTTTTTGGTGTTTTTGATGTAGGTTTTGCAAATGAAGGGCTTCGTCGTAGGTGGTGGTTAAAGGTTTTTCACAAATGACATGAAAGCCGTTTTCGATTAAAGTTTTGGCCATTGGGTAGTGTAAAAAATTGGGGGTGAGTACCGAAACAACCTCAATGCGTTCTGCTTCTGGACGCTGCATTTCGGCTTCAATAAAATGATCCAAATCTTTGTAAATTCTTTGAAGGTTTAGCCCAAGTTTAGTCGCAAAAACTTTGTTTTGCTCAAAGTTGGGGTTAAAAACGCCTCCCACAATTTCATATCGATCGAACATCTGTGCGGCCACGCGGTGCAGAATTCCAATTAGGGAATCTCCCCCGCCACCGAGAATGCCAAGTCTAATTTTATTTGCCATTTATTGTTTAATTTCTACCTGTTCATTTTTGAAAAGAAGTGCAAAAAGCAGGAAAACGGCTAAGGCAAATCCAGCAGGGTAAAGCCAAATTTCTTCCCACTGATGGGTGTTGGCACTGAGCGTAAATTGATCTGCTATTTTTCCAGCAGCCCAGAACCCTACGAGCATGCCAAGGCCATAGGTTGCCAAAGTAATAAGGCCTTGGGCGGCGCTTTTAATTTTTTCTCCAGCCTTATAGTCTGTATAAATTTGGCCTGAAACGAAGAAGAAGTCATAGCATATGCCGTGAAGCAAAATACCCAAGATTAGCATAAATGACCGCTCGCCTACATCGCCATAGGCGAAAAGCAAATAGCGCAAAGCCCAGCAAAACATACCAACCAAGAGGGTGGTTTTGAGCCCATATCTCTTAAAGAAAAAGGGTAATAACAACATAAACAAGACCTCTGAGGCCTGTCCGAGAGTCATTTTTCCGGCAGCATTTTGCATCCCCAGTTCTACCAAAAAGGGATTGGCCAGTTGATAGTAGAAAGCCAATGGTATGCAAATGAGAATTGACGCCACAAAAAAGGTCAGGAAGTTTCGGTCTCTAAGTAGCTTTAGGGCATCAAGTCCCAAAATGTCTGAAAGGCTTAGGGCGGATTCAGAGGCGAGTTTTGGTGGGTTTTTAGGCAGAAAAAAGCTATAAACACCCAAAAAAGCAGACGCAATGGCTGTCATCAAAAAGGTGTTTTTTAGTACTCCCTGTGCAATCGCATCTTCTGTATCCCAATGAAAAAGATAACTAATCACCAAACCTGCTGCGATCCATCCTAAGGTGCCAAAAACTCGGATGATAGAAAACTCTTTTGCCGGATCTTTCATTTGATTAAAAGAAACTGAATTCACCAAAGCCAATGTGGGCATATAAGCAATCATATAGCCCAATACATAAGGGTAAAAAACCTCGAAACTAGAAGCTTGGGACATTTGATACATCAAAAAGGCTCCAATCAGGTGTAGCAGTGCTAAAATCTTTTCGGCATTAAAGAACCGATCTGCAATGAGCCCAATGATAAAAGGAGCGATGATAGCCCCCCACGACTGCGTGGAATAGGCCATGGCTGTTTGGGCGCCTGTGGCCTGAAGATTATTGCCCATAAAAGTTCCCAAAGTCACGAACCATCCTCCCCAAATGAAGAACTCGACAAACATCATGACAGAAAGCTGAAATTGTGTGGTTGATTTCATAATTAATGATGTGTTTAAAAAGATTAAAACCCTATTTCATTGGCGACGCTTTGTAAGAGTTTACGGGTGGCTTCGATGCCTTCATATTCACCTAAACGACTGCCTTCATATTCTACGCCAATATAACCATTATAACCAGAATCCTTTACGAGCTGTAAAATCCGCTTATAATCTAAATCTACCTCATTTCCGGCGGCATCAAAATCATAGGATTTGGCGCTAACTGCTTTTGCATAAGGCATCATTTCATGAACGCCTTGATAGTTGTCATATTTTTCAACACAAGCCCCACTGCCCCAATCATTTTCATAAGTTTCTCTTCGAATGCAAAAATTACCGAAATCGGGAAGGGTGCCACAATTGTCCATATTGACTTGCTTCATCACCTCAACCAAAAGGGCTGCATTAGAAGAAAATCCACCGTGATTTTCAACAAGCACATTAATATTCGAAGGGGCTGCATAAGAGGCCAATTGGCTAAGACCAGAGGCCGATTGCGCAATCCAAGCCTCTTGTTCTTTTTCGCCAAAAAGATTCACCCTAATGGAATGACACCCCAATTCGGCGGCCATGTCTACCCATTTTTTATGATTTTCAACCGCTTGATCACGAACGGCATCATCGGGACTGGAAAGCGCACCTTCGCCATCAACCATAATTAAAAGGTTCTTAATCCCTGCATCTTCGCTTCTTGTTTTTAGTGTGTTAGACAGCAAAATCATCGAGGCTGATAATGAACTGTTTTTTTCTAGTTCACTAGCATATAAACCACTTACATATTCAATGGCTTCGAAACCGATTTCGCGAGCCTTTAGGGCAAAGTCTAAGGGATTTAAGCTTTTTTCGTTTAGAATGGCTTTGTGCAAGGACCATTGTGCCAATGAAATTTTAATGTCAGATTTGTAAGGTTTTGTCATACAACTTTTTAGCCCCACTAAGCCCACCGCAGTTGTTGCTAAAGTGGTGTTTTGAATAAATTGTCTTCGTTTCATATTTGGGTTGTTTAGCCCCCTAATTTATAAAAAATCTACGTATTATGTTTTTAATTGAGCCCTATTTTCTCTAAGTTTGAAACAACACTACAATTTTTTGAATTTATGAATATTCTTAAAACCAATCTAAACGCCTATGATGCCATTGTTGTAGGTTCGGGTGTTAGCGGTGGATGGGCCGCTAAGGAATTGTGCGAAAATGGACTTAAAACCTTGGTGCTAGAGCGAGGTCGAATGGTGGAACACGTAAAAGATTATCCTACTATGCATCTCGATCCTTGGGACATGGAAAACGCTGGAAAGCCTACCCAAGAAGATATAAAAAAACAATCCAAACAACATCGCACAGGCTACACTACAGACAAAGCCACCAGTCACTTTTTTGTCAATGACTTAGAACACCCCTATAACGAAGACAATCGTTTTGATTGGATGCGTGGCTATCATGTTGGCGGGCGCTCCATTATGTGGGGGCGTCAGTCCTACAGGCTCAGTGATATCGACTTCGAGGCCAACCTCAATGATGGACACGGTGTAGACTGGCCCATCCGCTATAAAGATCTCGCACCATGGTATTCCTATGTAGAAAAACATGTGGGTATTAGTGGAGAAGCACTTGGACTCAGACAACTGCCCGACAGTGAGTTTTTAAAGCCCATGGAGCTGAATTGTGTAGAAAAGCATTTAAAAGACTCCCTTTCCGAAACTTATGAGGATCGCTTGCTTACCATTGGGCGTGTGGCACACATCACTGAAGGCAGCAAGCCTGGAGCGGGAAGATCAAATTGCCAATACAGAAATCGGTGTGCAAGGGGATGCCCATTTGGCGCCTATTTTAGCAGCAACTCTTCTACCCTCCCCATGGCAGAAGCTACAGGAAACCTGACATTGAGACCAAATGCCATTGTGGCCGAAGTCCTCTATGATGCCGACACAAAAAAAGCTACCGGTGTTCGAGTAATAGATGCTGTTACAAAAGAAGAAATGGTGTTCAACGCCAAAATCATCTTCTTATGTGCCTCTGCCATCGCCTCGGCCTCAATTTTGTTGCAATCAAAATCTGATCGTTTTCCAAATGGAATGGGTAATGACTCGGGAGAATTGGGTCACAACATTATGGACCATCACCTTGGGGTTGGAGCCTACGGAAACATTGAGGGCTTTGAAGATCAATATTATACTGGGCGCCGACCCAATGGAGTTTATATTCCAAGGTTTAGAAATATTGGAGGGAAAACCAATGTAACTTCCTTTAAGCGTGGCTATGGTTATCAAGGAGGAGGAAGCCGTTCTAACTGGGCCGAAAACATCAAAGAAATGGCCTATGGCGAGGCATTGAAAAAAGCCATTTTGAAGCCCGGTGGTTGGACGATGGGGCTTGGTGGGTTTGGAGAAATTCTTCCCTACCACGACAACAAAATGTATTTAGATTACGACAAAAAAGATCAATGGGGTTTGCCCACAGTAACTTTCGATGCCATCTTTAGAGAAAACGAATATAAAATGAGAATCGACATGAAGGAACAAGCCTATGAAATGTTAAAAAAAGCAGGGTTTAAGGATATTATTGCTTTCGATAACGAAACAGCCATAGGTTTAGGGATTCATGAAATGGGAACCGCTCGAATGGGTCGCGACCCTAAAACATCTGTACTCAATGCCTACAATCAAATTCACGCCGTGCCAAACGTATTTGTTACTGATGGTGCCTGCATGACCTCATCGGCCAACCAAAACCCGTCGCTCACCTACATGGCCCTCACCGCCAGAGCAGCCAATTATGCTGCTAAGCAATTTAACAACAAAAAACTATAACAAACATGAAAAGAAGAGCAGCAATTAAAAATCTTGGTTGGACAATGGGCATCACAGTTTCTGCACCCCTGGCTCTACGGCTATTACAAAGTTGTGAATCTGGGCCCAATTGGACACCCGTATTCTTTTCTTTAGAAGAAGCCGCTTTTATTTCAACATTATGCGACATCATGCTTCCTTCCTCAGATACCCCTGGAGCCTTGGACGTCCATGTGCCTGAATTTATAGACAAATATGTCGCTGAAGTGATGACCCCTGACGAACAGCACTTGTTTGGCGACACCATGAGAAGTTTTTTGGAGCATTGTCGTTCTGTTGATGAAAGTCTGAAAAAAAGCGCTATAGAAGCCGTGCTAAAAGAAACCCTAGTTAAACCTAAGGAAGCTCTTCAAAAGATTGAAGAAGAGCTTAGGGCCTATAAGAAAGCTCCTGATGAAACCTCCTCTTCTACAATTCTTCATTACGCATTTTTAAAAGGGCTTAGAGACTTATGCATTTCTGCCTATAAAAACGCTGAATTGGTAGGAGAAAAAGTATTGGCCTATGCGCCCATTCCAGGACAACAAAAAGGTTGCATCTCTGTTTCAGAGGCCACGGGTGGAAGGGCTTGGTCGCTCTAACCTATAAAGTCCTGAAATACTCTGCAAGAGCTCGCACTTGAGTTTCTGATAGATTTTGATTGAGCATCAGCACATTGTTATACTCCTCCAATAAAGCCTTTGCTGTTGGATCTTCTTTAAGCATTTGCGTAGGATTAAGAATCATGTTCATAACCCAGGCTGGGCTTCTTCTTTCATAAATCCCAACCATAGCAGGGCCAATAAGTTTAGCATCTTCCATGTGGCAAGCTGTGCAATATTGCCCAAAAACTTGTTCCCCTTCTGCGGCCATTGCGGAGTCGATCTCGCTATCAAAGTCAAAGCGTTTTATAGGTCCTAAGCCATCGTTTTTCAAATCAACCGGTGTTTTTGGGGGTATTGTGTAGGCCTTTTTTTCTTCAGTTTTGGTGCGTTCGTAAGAAAATTCGGAAGTTTTTTTGGGTTTGCTTCCGCAAGAACTCAATAAAACACTTATAAAAAAGAGAGGGCCTAAAATAGTTGCTTTCATAAGATTGAAGTTGAATTCAAATTTAATCATTTTTTGATTGTGATGAAGCTTTACTTCCCACCAAATATACGCCCAAACAAATGACCAATCCCGATACGAATTGTAAAATAGAGAGTGTGTCTGCACCCACCACAACGGCATAGGCACCACCAATTAGCGGTTGTAAATAAATAAAGGCGCCCACTGTTGAGGCTTTCAGTTTTTCTAATGCAAACATGTTTAGCAAATAGGTCATAAAAGTTGTGCCCACTACCACAAATAGCATTTTATATACCGCTTCTTTTAGGGGTAACTGCGTCCATCGAACAGCCAAAAACTCTTCAAGCCCAAGAGGCATTACAATAAAAACCCCAATTAGAAAAAGCCATTTCATGATGGTGATGACATGATATTTTTTGGTGAGCGGTTTCACCAGCACCAAATACAGGCCATAGGTAGCGGAATTGACCACAAACAATGCGTTTCCAAGAACTACATTTGGTGCGTAAACACTGGATTTAGGACCAAAAAATATGAGGGTGAGTGCCCCTAAAAGTCCCAATAAAATACCGAAAATTCGACGAAATGAGGTTTTTTCGTTGAGCAATAGTGCTGAAAAAATAAAAATTAGAATAGGGGAAGCTGTTATTAAAACGGCGCTATTGATTGGAGTCGATAACTCTAAACCCTTAAAAAAGGATAGCATATTTATCCCCATTCCAAAGAAGGCACAGATTAAGAATCTGGGCCAGTCTTTTTTATCAATAGATTCTTTTGAAATAAAAAAAGAGATGAGCCAAAATAAAATTGTGGCACCAACAATTCTAAGTTGTATGAACCCAAACGCACCTATATGGGTGGGCATCACTCCTTTGGCAATGGTGTGGTTAAGACCATAAATGGTTGCTGCGCCCAAGGCTGCCAAGAGTGCTAGTACACGGCTACTTGTGTAGGGCCTTTTGAGCATCAGATACTGTTTTTGGACTATTTCCAATAAAAATTTGCGCCCCCAATACCAATACAGGTCGCTTGAGCAGGCTGTAGTGGGTTAGCAGAAGTTCTCTACTCTCAGATTCGGACAGCGATTTTGAAGATCGGTTGTTTTGCTTAAAGAATTGGGCACGCTTGTTTATTAATGCTTCGTATGAACCTGTGTGTTCATAGAGTTGGGCCAATGAATGAGCGTCTAGAGGTGTTTTTTTTAAATCTTGTAAATCAACATCCGAAGAGGGTTGCCAAACTTTAAGAATTCGTTTACAGGTTGAACAAGAAGAGAGGTAGAAGATTTTTTTCATTTGGCTTCTTTAGCACTACAAAGATGGGGATTTTTTTAGAGTTGCCTCATTCGATACCATAAGTTGCCCTACCTTTGTGGGGTATAAAATTTTGCCGCATGTCAAACAAAAATATAAAGTTTAACACCAAGGTCATTCACGGTGGGCAGGTTCCAGAAAAAGGCTACGGAGCCGTGATGCCTCCCATTTATCAAACCTCTACCTATGCCCAATCTACCCCTGGCGGTCATCAGGGATATGAATATTCTCGTACTCACAACCCCACACGCTCTGCTTTGGAGAAAGCTTTAGCAAGCATAGAAAACGGCACTCATGGGTTGGCTTTTGCTTCAGGTTTAGCAGCAATGGATGCTGTTTTAAAGCTTCTAAAGCCAGGTGACGAAATCATTTCAACTAATGATCTTTACGGAGGGTCCTATCGATTGTTTACCAAAATTTTTGAGCCTCTTGGGTTGGTTTTTCGATTTGTTGGCATGACAGATCATTCGAAAGTAGAAGCTGCCATTACGACTAAAACAAAAATGATTTGGGTTGAAACCCCCACAAATCCAATGATGAATGTGGTCGATATTGTGGCCATGGCAAAATTGTCTAAAAAACATCATTTGCTACTTGCAGTCGATAACACCTTTGCTTCGCCCTACCTTCAACAACCGCTAGATTTGGGTGCAGATATTGTTATGCACTCCGCCACAAAATATTTGGGTGGTCATAGTGACGTTGTGCTTGGTGCTTTGGTTGTAAAAGATGCCGCTTTGGCAGCACGGCTGGCTTTTATTCAAAATGCCAGTGGGGCCGTTTGTGGTCCAATGGATAGTTTTTTGGTTTTAAGGGGCATTAAAACACTTGGTGTTCGCATGAAACAACATTGTGAAAACGGCCGAATTGTGGCAGAATTTCTTAGGAAACATCCCAAAATTGAAACCGTTTATTGGCCTGGGTTTGAAGATCACCCCAATCACGAAATCGCCAAGAAACAAATGCGAGACTTTGGCGGAATGATTTCATTTGTAGCCAAGGGTGGATTGCTACAGGATGCTATAAAAATCGTTGAGAATCTTAAAGTTTTCACATTGGCCGAATCGCTCGGTGGTGTCGAAAGTTTAGCCGGTCACCCCGCGAGCATGACCCATGCTTCTATTCCAAAAGCTGAGCGCGAGAAAACAGGTGTGGTTGATGGCTTGATTCGCCTTAGTGTGGGCATCGAAGATGCCGATGATCTTATAGAAGATTTGAAGCAAGCTATCGGATAAAATAAAAAAACAGGTCTTCTTTTAGTAAATATTCAATTTAGGGCTACATTTGAATTTAAAATTTAACCTTTAAAAAACTTTTCAATGAAAACGATTCTAGATGGGTTTATGGCAGAAGTGGATCGAAAAAATTCACACGAACCAGAGTTCATGCAAGCGGTGCATGAAGTGGCCGAAACGGTTATCCCCTACATTGTACAACAAGATATTTATCATGGAAAAAATATTTTGCTTCGCATGGTAGAACCCGAACGCATGCTCATGTTTAGAGTGGCATGGGTTGATGACCAGGGTGAAATTCAGGTCAATCGCGGTTATCGAATCGAAATGAATTCTGCAATTGGCCCCTACAAAGGTGGGCTCCGCTTTCATCCAACAGTGAATTTGAGTATTCTCAAGTTTTTGGCATTCGAGCAAGTTTTCAAAAATAGTTTAACAACCCTCCCAATGGGAGGCGGAAAAGGAGGTTCAGATTTTAACCCTAAGGGGAAATCAGATGGTGAGGTGATGCGCTTTTGTCAAAGTTTTATGACTGAGCTCTTCCGACACATTGGCCCCAACACAGATGTTCCGGCTGGTGATATTGGTGTTGGCGGTAGGGAAATAGGCTATTTGTTTGGACAGTATAAACGTCTCAAAAACGAATTTACGGGTGTGCTCACCGGCAAAGGAATGTCTTGGGGTGGTTCACTCATTCGACCCGAGGCTACTGGCTATGGTGCCGTATATTTTGCACAAAACATGTTGGAACGTAAAGGGGATTCCATGGAGGGAAAAACTGTTGTTATTTCTGGCTCTGGAAATGTGGCGCAATATGCCGCAGAAAAATGCATTCACTTAGGCGCTCGAGTACTCACCCTTTCCGACTCTTCGGGTTTCATTCACGACCCCGATGGGATTGATGCTGAAAAGTTAGAATTCATCATGGATTTAAAAAACAATCGTCGTGGAAGAATTCACGAATACGTGAATCGATTTCCGAAAGCCAGTTTCCACAAAGGGAAAAAACCTTGGCAAATTTCAGCAGATATAGCGCTTCCATGCGCCACACAAAATGAGCTCGACGGAACAGACGCCAAAGCCTTAGTGAATCATGGATGTATGTGTATTAGTGAAGGGGCCAACATGCCCTCTACTCCTAAAGCCATCCAAATTTTTCAGCAAGAAGGCATTCTTTTTGCCCCAGGAAAAGCCTCTAATGCCGGTGGGGTTGCCGTTTCTGGGTTGGAAATGGCGCAAAACTCCTTACGCTACAATTGGACTCGTGATGAGGTGGATTTAAAGCTTCAAAACATTATGAAAGGCATTCACGACCAATGCGTTCAATATGGTGCAGAAAAAGATCATATCAACTATGTAAAAGGTGCCAATATCGCTGGGTTTGTTAAAGTCGCCGATGCGATGCTTGCCCAAGGGGTTGTTTGATACCATTTTAAAAAAAATTTCGTTCTAGAATCATGTACTTTTGTAAAATGATTCGGCCATTCCAAGTGCTTATTGCTTGCTTTTGTGTGTTTATATTGAATGCACAACACTGGGAAGGCTATTTTTCTTTTCAATCTATTAGTGCCTTATCCTTTGAGGGCGAAAAGGTATTGGCCATTTCAGACAACAGTCTCATTTTACACCATCTTCAGGACAAACAAACAGAAACCCTCACCACCATCCAAGGCCTTTCGGGAACTGAAATTACGGCCGCTTATTTACATGCCAAAACCAAGCATATTGTGTTGGGGCACGAAAACGGACTTTTGGCCCCCTATGACCCCCAAAACCAAAAATTTTATGCTGATGTTTCTATCGTCAACAAAACCAACATCCCCAATGATTTAAAAGAGATTCGGGCCATTCAGCCCCTAAACGAAAACGAAGTTTTGTTGGCTTGTGGATTTGGAATTTCTGTTTATAATGTGACCGAAAGAAAATTTGGCGACAGCTACTTTTTTGGTCCTGGTGGCAGTCAGATTGCTGTTAATAAAGCCCTCGTTTTCGAAGGGAACATTTACGCCGCCACAGAAACAGGTTTGTTTGTTGCAAACGCAAAATCCACTGATTTGGTTGTTTCATCTAATTGGAAACTTTTAGCCTCTGGACACTGGAAAACGATCGAAGTACTCGAAAACCAATTGTATGCCAGCCGAAACAACGACACCCAATTATTTGTGCTTTTGGGCCAAACACTTCAACCTTTCTACAAAACCAATAGCCCTATCAAAACTGTATATGCTTCTGAAAATAGCCTGTGGCTGACTTCTATAAATGCGATTGAAGAGATTAACTCTAGCGCCCAGCGACAAAATAAATATGCCCCTTTGAAAGATTTTGAAAACGCCACATTCAATTGTGCTGTAGGGGATGCCGAAAATGTGTACATAGGCACCCAAAATCACGGTTTTTTGGTGCTGAATAAAAACACCAATTTGGTAGCGCAACACTCCCCTGAGGGGCCCATGTCAAATCAACTTTTTAATATTAAGGCCATCCCCAATGAACTTTGGGTCGTGTATGGAGATTATTCAATTTATTATAATCCCCACCCTTTAGACAGCTATGGTGTGAGTCATCTAACTCAAGAGGGCTGGATAAACATTCCTTATGCAGAGGTTTTTGGTGCCAAAAGCTTGGTGCATGTCAATGTTGATCCTGCAGACCCTAAGCAAGTTTTTGTTGGTTCCTTTCATTCCGGACTCTTGCATATCGAGGACAACGTGCCTAAAATACTTTACGATGAATCTAACAGCGGACTTAGGTCTCTAACCTTTTTAGGCCCCGATTACAAAAGCATTCGCATAAGAAGTACCCATTTTGATGATCGTGGAGATTTATGGACACTCACAGCCTTTGCTAAAGATCCACTTAAAAAAAGAACTGCTTCAGGTTCTTGGGTGGCCTATGATTTGGGGTCGGCCATTCCCGATTTTGAATTTGTGGCGGCCTATGCCAATATCGTTCAGCTAAACGATGGCACACTTTTTTTTGGAAGCAACAACTATGGAATCACCGCTTTTAAACCCCAAGGAAACCAAGGTGTTGGCAAAAGTTTATATGACGAAAAAAACAATTTCCCCACCAATGATGTTCGGGCATTGGCCTTAGATTTAAACGAGGTTTTGTGGATTGGAACTTCAAAAGGGTTGCGTGTGCTTTACAATACGGCTGGATTCTTAAACGATGAAAATCCAAAAGTTCAAGAAATTATCATCAAAGATGAAGGCGCTGCCAGTGAACTGCTCTACCAACAATTTATCACTGATATTGCGGTTGATGGCAACAATCGAAAATGGGTTACTACCGCTACGGCGGGCGTATTTCTGTTTTCGCCAGACGGACAAGAAACCATCCATCATTTTACAAAAGAAAACAGTCCACTGCCCGACAATGGTGTCAATGCCGTGTCACTAGACCCCCAAACTGGAAAAGTTTATTTTGCAACCCCAAGAGGCTTGGTGTCCTTTCAAGGAAATGCTTTCGCACCAGAAGAAAATTATGACCAAGTCGTTGTTTTCCCCAATCCTGTTCGTCCTCAATTTTCTGGCGTAGTGACCCTGAAAGGTCTTCAGGAAAATAGTCATGTTAAAATTACCGACATTGCTGGGCATTTGGTGTTTGAATCCACTTCCGATGGTGGAAGTTTGCAATGGGACACTAGAGCCTTTGGGCAACACAAAGTAGCCTCTGGCGTTTATTTGGTTTTTATTTCTAATCAGGATGCCAGCGAAACCAAAGTCACCAAACTTATGATTGTTCGCTAATGATTGTTACCACTCCTGCTTTGGTGCTTAAAACGGTTAAATATGGTGACACAAGTATTATTGTTCGCTGTTTTACCGAGGCCTTAGGGCCACAATCCTATTTGCTGAGAGGCATTCGAAAAAGCAAAAAACAAGGCCTGCGAATGGGGCTTTTTCAGCCGCTAACCCAACTAGAAATTGTGGCCAACAACAGAGGAAAAGGCACACTAGAAACTTTAAAATCAGCCAAGATCATTCAGCCCTATAATGAAATTCACCTCAACCACCAAAAAGCGGCTATGGTCTTGTTTTTGTCTGAAGTTCTTCATAATTCCCTACAAGATGAAACCCCCAACAAAGCCCTTTTTGATTTCAGCGCGCAAGCACTCACTTGGCTCGATTCACATGATCAATTTGCCAATTTTCATGTTGGATTTCTATTACAATTGTCAAAATACCTTGGGTTTTTTCCCAACCAAAACCATTCAGATGCGACATTTTTCGACCTAGAAGAAGGGGCCTTTAGCCATCAAAGCTTAGGCTATCATAGCCACACAGGAGCCAAAATAGACGCTTTGAAAATAGTTTTAGGCACAAAATTTGATGAAATTGAAAGCGTTCGGATAAAACCTACTGTTCGTCAGGAATTGTTACAATTGCTATTAGCATATTTTCAAATACATTTGCAAGGTTTTTACCCTCCCCGATCGCTAGATGTTTTTTATGAAGTTTTTAAATAAACTTATTTTCGGTGGATTATTGTTTGCTGTTGCCATTGCAAAAGGACAAACTGTTTATTTGGTAGATGCCAATACTTCCGAGCCCATTACGGGGGCCACTATCCTCAATCCTGATGATAATGCTTTTGAAACTAGTGATGTTTATGGTGCATTTCAACTTGATAAATTTCAGAAAGGATCCGCTCTTAAAATTAGTCATTTAAGTTATGAATCCTCTGAAACCAGTTGGAATGAGGCTATGAAACAACGGGTGTTGTATTTGATCCCAAACACACAACAACTACAAGAAATTGTGCTTTCAGTAGCCAGAACAAAAGAAAACAAGGATCGTTTAGCCAAAAAGGTCGGCGTCATCACAAAGCAAGAAATGGAGCGCTGGGCGCCCACAAACAGTGCTCAGGCATTGCTCTCTACGGGCGGCGTGAGGCTTCAACAATCACAAGGAGGGGGGGGCAGTCCTGTTTTGAGAGGATTTGAAGCAAATCGGGTTTTGTTAGTGGTGGATGGTGTTCGATTAAATAATGCCATTTATCGAACTGGGCACTTACAAAATGCGCTAACCATTGACCCCAACAGTTTAGAACGGACCGAAGTCATTTTTGGGCCCGCTTCAGTTGGCTATGGATCTGATGCGCTTGGTGGAGTGGTGCATTACTACACCCACAGCCCCACCATCAACAACAAAAAAAAATGGTCGCAAGGCTTTAGTACTGCCTATCATTTTGGACAAGGAACAAATATTCATCATTTTCAAACAGAATACAGCCAATCCTCATGGGCCAGTTTCACAAGTGTTTCGCTCACCAATGTGGCAGATATTCGAATGGGGAAAAACCGTGTGCATGGGTTCGAAGACTGGGGACTGGTTACAGCTTTTTCTAACAATTCTGATACCTTTTTTAAAGACATCCCTCAACAAAACTCAAATCCGAATCTACAAAAAAATTCAGGGTATGCTCAGGTTGATGTCTTACAAAAATTTGGGTTTCAAATCAATTCATCCTCACGTCTAAACCTAAACCTTCAATTTTCAAAATCCTCTGATATTCCTAGGTTCGACAAACTGGTTGAAAGACGCCAAGGCAACTTGCGTTTTGCACAATGGTATTATGGGCCCCAAAAAAGGTTATTGGTTTCTCCTCAATATAAATTTTCCTCCAACAAATGGTGGGTGTCTAAAGGAACAATTACTGCTGCTTTTCAGCAAATTGAGGAATCGAGAAACCAAAGAAAATTTGGAAGCTTATCCCTTCAATCACAAATTGAAAACGTGAGTGTTTATAGTTTAAATGCCGATCTTTTCCTCCCCATAAGTTCCTCAGAAAAAACCCTCTCCTATGGTTTTGAGTTAACACACAACGACGTAAACTCGAAAGCCTTCACCCAAGACTTGGTTGTGAAAGAGTCTGCTGTTCAAACCTTCGAAAACAAACAATTAGCCCCCACCCGATATCCTAGCGATGGGAGTCAATATAGCACCGCAGCATTTTATGCCGATTATCGGCACAACATCAACGCCAAAAGTACCCTAAACACTGGGATTCGATATACCTACACAAGATTAAATGCTGCTTGGAAAGAGAAGGCGCTTATTGACGCCAACTTGTCATCTGTAAAATCCCAAAACTCTTCAATCACGGCTACAGCAGGTTATGTGTTTAGGCCCAACAATCGTTGGCAAATTAATAGCATATTGGCCAGCGGATTTAGATCTCCGAACATAGACGATATTGGAAAAATTCGCGAAAATGGTGGGGACCTGTCAGTACCCAACCCAAAAGTTAAACCCGAATATGCCTATAATGCTGAACTTGGACTGATTTATTTTTCCAAAAACCGTAAAAGTAGTCTCTCGCTCAACGGCTATTACACCTGGCTTCGAAACTTTATTGGGCGCGCCAGTTATTCGATCGACAATGACCTGTCAACGGCCAACCCGAACACCATTATCTATGCAGGAGAGGAAGTCTTTACAATCGCTAATGTTAACCTTGGTAATGCCAATATATATGGCGGTACATTTGACTGGAAATCGCAACTCAACAAACAATTTTCTTTCACAGGAAACCTAACCATTACAAAAGGGTTTGCCCTCGACAGCACCTATCCATTACCTTCGATTTCGCCTTTTTTTGGACAAGCGACCATAGACTGGAAAAAACAGCAATGGGAAGCATTGCTACTTTTTCAGTTTTCAGAAAAAAAGTCTCCTGAAGACTATAGTTTTGGTGGCGAAGATGGCTTAGAAGAAACCCCGCTTGTTCAGCCCAATGCCATGAAAAACACTGAACGTTATGCAGGAACCCCAGCCTGGAAAACAGTCACAGCTTCAGTTCGATATAGCCCAAACACATCTTGGAATATTCTTTGTCGCTTGGAAAATATAACAGATCTGCATTATCGAACATTTGCTTCTGGAATTTCTGCCCCAGGCCGCACTCTAATTCTTCGTGTAGCATATGCCTTTTAGGATTTTGTGGTAATGAGAATTACCCCTTCTTTTCCTCTTTCGCCATATTTTTCTTTGGCCATTTCCCCTTTTAAGACTTCCATTTTTTCAATCTTATCGGGGTTTAAAGCTCCCAAGGCCTCTTCAGTAGATTCTTTGCCATCAATAAAAATTAACCGCCCTGAAGTCTTCACTTGTAGTGGCGCTGAATCGTCTTCTTCAATCCATGTTAAACGAGGCTTTCTTAGCCTCATTTGCTTCATGATTTTTGGCTGAATAGAATCCATGTGAATGACGAGTTCGTCTAGCTCTTCGAATGCCAAATCTTCAAGTGCCTCGATCCTAATGGCATTTCCTAAATCCAGAGTGTCTAGATCCATGTCTAATGATTGAATTTTGAACTTTGCTTTCGTCATAAGACTGTCTAAAGCATGTTCGTTTTTTGAAAAAAACATGTTTAAACCGTGCGACAAAGAGTCGGTTAGTTCATCGATTTCCATTTCAATGTGCATCGGTTTTTCTTTATCATTCCAGTGGTACATTGTTAGGCTGTCATTGTCCGAATCTGAGAAAAAGACATAATTTCCATGATGAGAAGCATGGGGTTTCTTTTTGTTAACCCTTTTTTTCATCATCACATGAGGTGCTTTTTTTGGCTTTCCCTGTTTCACAAAAAGATCGCCTGCCCTGTTTTCACCAATTTTGATGGGTTGAATGGGTGTTTTCCCATCGACAAAAAACACTGTTTCTTCGTTATTTCGACTGTATTTGATTCGGATTCTGATGATCTTGCCTGCTTGATTTCTTTTTATTTTGGAAAAAGAAAGTGAGTAACCTTTTTCGGCGGCCTTCTTTTTATAATTATTTAGGGTCTCCTCAGTGGTTTCACTATTTATTTCGAATACCGGACTTTTTAGATCGGTTTGTTCGTGTCCTAAATGCAGCTGAGGTGCAGGATTGGGAGTTTGAGCTACGCCTACAGCCTGTGGTGGTGGTGCCACTTGAGCCACCAATTTTGTGTTAAAATGAATCACAAAAAGATAGAGTGCAGGAAAAACAAGGCTGTATTTCCAAGCCTTAAAACGATTGGAAGGAGAAGTTTTTAACATCATAATTCGAGTTTTTAAAAAAGATTTGTGAAAATAATTAGACAATGGATAGTGCTGAAACCCTAACGATGTTTCGAGAAGCACATTTTGATAGGCTTTTACAGATGCTGTTTTTCGAATGGCACCCAAGTCAGCCAAAAACTCTAAGTTTTGCTTTATTTCGTTATTGTACACCCAGCTAAGCGGAAACCACCAAAGAAAAATGCTGATCAGTCGGCCAAAAATCACATCTATAGAGTGCCATTGGCGCACATGAACTGCTTCGTGAGCTAACATAAGCGATAGGCTTTTGTCTTGAGTGTTAGGGTGAAAAAAAATACAGTTAAAAAATGAAAAAGGTGATTGGGGGCTTGTTAAAAGCACCTTTGTTATACCGCGCTCAGTGCTACGAGGAGAAGTAGCGTAAAGTCGAAATAACGCTTTCATTTCCAAAAACAGTTTGATAAACAAAACAATGGCCACCGTAACATAGGTGAAAATTGCCAATATTTCCCACGAAATTGTGGTGGTTTGTGAGGGCAAAGACATCAACATGTCGCCACTAGAGATCGCCAAAGGTGATTGAGTTTGTGGAATGTAAGATACATATTTGGTGTGCTTGAAAATCGGCAAGAACAATGCCGTCAGTCCGCCAAATAGCAGAAAAAAACGATGCCCCACAAAAAAAGTTTCTCTTTTTAAGAATAGTCGATACACAAGGCAAAAAAGACTAAGTATGGCGGCAGATTTTGCACTATAGACAAGTAGGTTTTCCATGGCTTTATTTTTTCTCTATGAGCTCAATGATTTCCTTGAGATCTTTAATGCTAATTTTTTGTTCTTCGGCAAAAAAAGAAACCACATTTTTATATGAGTTGTTGAAATATTGAGAAATGGCTGTGCTCATGAACCCCTTTCGATAATGGTCTTTAGAAATTAAAGGAAAATAACGGTGTGTTTTGCCAAAGGCATGATGCCCCACATAGCCTTTTTCTTCGAGGTTTCTCACAATAGTTGAAACCGTATTGTAGTGAGGACGGGGAGGGTCCACAGCCGCCTGAACCTCCTTCACAAAAGAGGGCCCTAATTGCCACAACAACTGCATAATTTCTTCTTCTTTTTTTGTCAATTTTTGCATGAACGATAACATAAAGTTAAGTTCAAAAATAATAAGGTTTTTGATAAATCAACTAAAGTTATAGTTATTTAACTAATTTTTTAGTTTTTATTCACATTTCATTAAGAAGTTATCGGGATTTCATTTCGAACAGAAATGCTTATTTTCGCAACTTAATTTAAAACCACAAGCGGTGCCATTTAACGAATACAAGGGGTTGGATTTGACAAAGATCGCCGAGGCTGTTTTAGCAGAATGGTCTGAGGCAAACATCTTTCAAAAAAGTGTTGAAACACGCGAAGGGCAGCCCGCTTTTGTTTTTTTTGAAGGGCCGCCATCAGCCAATGGGTTGCCTGGAATTCATCATGTGATGGCCAGGGCGATTAAGGATATTTTTTGTCGATATAAAACACAAAAAGGCTTTCAGGTAGCGCGAAAAGCGGGGTGGGACACACACGGGCTCCCCGTTGAGTTGGGCGTTGAAAAAGCTTTAGGCATCACCAAGGAAGATATCGGCACCAAGATTTCGATTTCGGCCTATAACGAAGCTTGCCGAGAAGCGGTGATGCGTTATACTGATGTTTGGAACAGTCTCACCGAAAAAATGGGTTACTGGGTTGATATGGAAAACCCCTATGTGACCTATGAACCCAAATATATGGAAAGTGTTTGGTGGCTACTGAAACAACTCTATGACAAAGGGCTTATTTATAAAGGGTACACCATTCAGCCCTATTCCCCAAAAGCGGGCACAGGCCTAAGTTCGCATGAGCTAAACCAACCAGGCACCTATCAAGATGTAACCGACACTACGGTTACTGCGCAATTTAAGGCCTTAGATTCTTCCTTGCCCGAAAAACTTAAACACGAATGGCCCCTTCATTTTTTAGCTTGGACCACCACCCCTTGGACGCTGCCCTCTAACACGGCACTTACGGTGGGTGCAAAAATTGAATATGTGGTTGTGCATACCTACAACCAATATACCTTTCAACCCATCAGGGTTTTACTCGCCAAGGCCTTAGTGGGAAAACAATTTTCGGGGAAATATCTCGTCGTTGATCAACTTGGGGAGCTAGAAAATTATACTCCCGAAAACAAACAAATTCCATTTTATATTGCTCAAACCGTAGTTGGTGCTGAGCTAGTAGGAATTCGTTATGAACAACTATGGTCTGACGCGCCATTGCCCTACCAAAACCCCGAAAATGCTTTCAGGGTCATCGCTGGAGATTTTGTCACCACAGAAGATGGTACTGGAATTGTGCACACGGCTCCCACTTTTGGGGCCGACGATGCTGTTGTGGCCAAACTGGCCACCCCAGAAGTGCCTCCCATGCTTGTGTTGGATGAAAACCAACAAGCCGTCCCATTGGTCGATTTGCAAGGTCGTTTCCGCCCTGAACTCGGACCCTTAGGCGGAAAATTTGTGAAAAATGCTTATTATAATGAAGGTGAGGAGCCAGAGCGGTCGGTTGATGTAGAAATTGCCATACAATTAAAGGAAGAAAACAAAGCTTTTAAGGTTGAAAAATACGTGCACAGCTATCCCAATTGCTGGCGCACCGACAAGCCCATTCTTTACTACCCACTAGACTCATGGTTTGTTAAAGTCACCGAAAAAAGAGACCGGCTTGTTACACTCAATCAAGAAATTAATTGGAAACCCAAAGCCACTGGTGAAGGCCGTTTTGGCAACTGGCTTGCCAATGCCAACGACTGGAATCTCTCGAGGTCACGCTTCTGGGGCATTCCATTACCCATTTGGCGTTCCGAAGATGGAAAAGAAACTTGCATTGTGGGCTCGATATCAGAGCTAAAAGAAAAAATAGCCCAAGCCATTAAGGTTGGACTAATGGAAAAAGATCCCTTCGAAAATTTTGAAATAGGGAACATGTCGGACGAAAATTATGCCCAAATCGATTTGCACAAAAATATTGTGGATCAGATCGTATTGGTTTCTGAAAGTGGCCAACCCATGAGGCGCGAAACAGATCTCATTGACGTTTGGTTCGACTCTGGCGCCATGCCCTATGCACAATGGCACTATCCTTTCGAAAATCAGGATAAAATTGATCAAGGCATGGCCTTTCCTGCCGATTATATTGCTGAAGGAGTTGACCAAACAAGAGGGTGGTTTTACACCCTACACACCATCAGTACTTTAATTTTTGATAGTGTGGCCTACAAGAACGTAGTCTCGAATGGTTTAGTCCTCGACAAAAACGGCCAAAAAATGTCAAAAAGACTGGGCAATGCCATTGACCCCTTCGAAACTCTAGAGGCTTATGGGCCAGACGCCACACGCTGGTATATGATTAGCAACGCCAACCCATGGGATAACCTAAAATTTGACTTGGAGGGCATCGCTGAAGTGCGTCGAAAGTTTTTTGGAACACTCTATAACACCTACGCATTCTTCAGTTTATATGCCAACATCGACGGTTTTTGTTTCAAGGAAGAATCGATTGATGTTCATGAAAGACCCGAAATTGACCGATGGATCCTTTCAGAACTGAATAGTCTAATTGATAGGGTTGATCAATTTTATAACGATTATGAGCCCACCAAAGCTGCTCGAGCCATATCTGATTTTGTTCAAGAGAGTTTAAGCAACTGGTATGTGCGTTTGTGCCGTCGGCGTTTTTGGAAGGGAAGTTATGAAACCGATAAAATTGCGGCCTACCAGACCCTATATACCTGCTTGGTTGAAGTGTCGAAACTAATGGCCCCAATTGCACCTTTCTATGCCGATCATCTCTATAAAGATCTAAACAAAAACACGTTAAAAGAACGCTTTGAGAGTGTGCATTTAGCCGATTTTCCTGTGGTCAACACTGCCATGATAGACCCCTCACTTGAACAAAAAATGCAGAAGGCCAAAACGATCTCCTCTTTGGTGCTTTCACTTCGTAAAAAAGAAAAAATCAAAGTGAGACAACCCCTGCAAAAAGTAATGATTCCTGTGTTGTCGTTGGCCGAAGAAAAAGAAATTGAGGCCATTTCAGACTTAATTAAATCTGAAGTAAATGTAAAAGAAGTCGTTATAATTGATGATGCTTCAGATATTTTGGTGAAAGAAATCAAGCCCAATTTTAAGACCCTGGGGCCAAAATTTGGAGCAGATTTAAAAGCCATTGTTACACAAATTAACCTTTTCGGAAAGGCTGAAATTCAGACCCTAGAACAAAATGGTTCGATAAGTCTTGAAATCAACCAAAAAAACATTACTTTAGGCCCTTCGGATGTGGTGATTAGCTCTAAGGATGTTGCTGGATGGTTAGTTGCTTCAGAGGGGGGGTTAACAGTAGCATTGGACATTACCCTCACCGAAGAATTGCAATTGGAGGGCATGGCTCGTGAGCTTGTCAATCGTGTTCAAAACCTTAGAAAAGACAGTGGGTTTGAAGTCACAGACACTATTGAGCTTAACATTCAATCGCAAGCTCAGCTAGAACGGGCCGTTGATGCACACATGACCTACATCAAGGCTGAGACCTTAGCCACTAAAGTTTCTATGGTTGAAAAGATAGAAAGTGGTATAGAAATTGAGTTTGATTCCATTCATTCTCAAATTGAAATTAAGAAAAATGATGAACAATGAGTGTAGAAATTAAAAACAAATACACTGATGCGGAACTAGAAGAGTTTCGAGTGTTGATTGAAGAAAAAATTGAAAAAGCAAAAGCAGATTTAGAACTTATTCGTTCAGCCTATATGAACGATGGAAACAATGGAACCGATGACACCTCGCCTACTTTTAAGGCTTTCGAGGAAGGCTCCGAAACCATGTCTAAAGAAGCCAATACCCAACTGGCCATTAGGCAAGAAAAATTTATTAGGGATCTTAAAAATGCTTTGATTCGCATTCAAAACAAAACCTATGGCATTTGCCGGGTAACAGGCAAGTTAATTGGGAAGGAAAGATTAAAGCTTGTTCCACACGCTACCCTCAGTATTGAGGCCAAAAACATGCAGTCCTAACAAACTGTCGTGGGAGTCAAATTTTTTTCGGTCTTATTTCCTTTGACCGGACTCCTTTGTTTTGCGCAAATTGAAACCCAAAAAACACTCCCTATTGATGGAGTAAATCGTGTAGAAATACTGGCCAATGCCTCTTTTTCTATAGAGATATTTTCAACCCATGACACCCTAATTCGAATAAAAAACAGCATGGAGGGCGAGTATGCCGATGCGTTTAGGGTTGCTACCATGAGAAACGGAGGTCTGTTGAAACTGATCATGGTTCCCCAACCTAGCTTTCAGCCTCCCAACGACAAACTTAGTGCGCATAAGGTTTATTCGGTCTCACTTCAACTTTGGATTCCAAAGCATCTAAACATTCATGTTGAAAGTAGCCTAGCTCAATTAAACATCTATGGCCCTTTTGAATATTTAAGAACCCGGCTTGGCGATGGTGATTGTAGAATATACAATCATTTTGGTGCTGCCGATATTCAAACAACTCAAGGAGATATTTGGCTTCAAACCTCCTCAGCTACGATTCAAACAACAACCCAAAGCGGATTGATCCTTCTAGACGCTAACATAATCGACGGACCGGTTGTTAAACTGCAAACGCTTAGTGGAGACATTCGTGCGGTTTTACAAAAATAATATCCCTACTTTTGTGTCACTTCAAATAAAACTTACATGAAGTTGCGATTGGCTTTTTTTTGGGTAGTAGCTGTATTGATTTTAGATCAGTCTGTAAAACTTTATTTTAAGCTCAACTACCCGCTAACCCTCTATGGATCCGATGCCGTTTTGGATTGGGGTTGGTTTCGATTGCTTTTTGTAGAGAATAGTGGCATGGCTTGGGGTGCTCAGCTGAACGACTTTCTCCCATTTCTCTCTGAAAGAGCGGGCAAGCTCATTCTCACCACATTTCGAATTGTGGCAGTGGGTGCAATTGCCTATTGGCTTGCGGATATCATCAAAAAAAACAAACCCAATTTGCTGGTCGTGACTGTGAGTCTTATTCTTGCTGGAGCCGTTGGTAACATTATTGACTCTGTATTTTACGGCGTGTTATTTTCTGATAGCTATGGTCAAGTGGCCACCTTTTGGCCCGAAAAAGGCTATGAAAATTTGTTTTATGGTCATGTGGTTGACATGTTGCAGTTTCCAATGTTTACATGGGTTTGGCCCGACTGGCTTCCACTAATTGGCGGAAAATCTTTCACCTTTTTTGAGCCTGTTTTTAATATTGCAGATATGGCCATTAGCACGGGTGTGGGCATCTTGTTGGTGTTTCAAAAAAAACTTTTTGCCCTAGAAGAAAAAGCATAGGTTTTTTCGGGAGTGATTAAGGCGTCAAGAGGAAAATCATTGGCGTTAATGTCTTCAATTTTGGGAATTGGATTAAAAAAAGAAAGGCCCACTTTCCAACACGATTTTGAGCATTTAGCCAGCAAACGATCATAATAACCTCCACCATATCCAACCCGATGGCCATAGTGATCACAGACCAAAAGCGGCACCAAAACAACAGCAATTTTGCTAGGTTCTAAGATTTGTCCATTAAAAGGTTCTGCTATTCCCCATGTGTTGATCGTATATTTCGTTTCTTGATTTACCAACATAACTTTCAAGTCTTTCGATTGGGGTTCCACAACGGGCAGGGCTACTTTAGTGTTTTGAGTTTGTAATCGCTCCACAATAAATTTTGGATTCACTTCCTTTTGGTGAACAATGGCACTATAGGCCAACACTATCCCCTGAGGTCTTGGCCACAACAAAAACTGCTCCGCAATGGCCAAGCTATATTCATGAACAAGTGCGCTTGAAAGGCCTTGGCGTTGATTTTTATAGCGTTTTCGAAGTTCTTCTTTTCGCATCTAACTAGAGTCTTTCACAAAGAAAATAATTATTTTCGTGGAGTGAGTCATTCCGAATTAATTCTTCATGTAAAAACATTGCCCGACTTGCCCGGGGTGTATCAATATTACAATAAAGAAGGGCAAATTATATATGTCGGAAAAGCCAAAAATCTGAAAAAGAGAGTGGCTTCCTATTTTCAAAAAAACATCCCCTCAAAGAAAACCAAGAATTTGGTGCGCAACATTCACCACATCAAACATGTGGTGGTGCCCACCGAAGCCGATGCCCTAATTTTAGAAAACACCCTAATTAAGGAGCATCAACCTCGTTACAACATTCTGCTCAGAGACGACAAAACCTATCCTTGGATTTGCATCAAAAAAGAAAGATTTCCAAGGGTCTTCGTTACCCGAAAAATTGTAAGAGATGGTTCTGTGTATTTTGGGCCATTCACCAACTTCAAAACTGTACGCTTGCTGATGGATTTAATTTCCAATTTGTATGCGTTGCGCACGTGTCATTATGATCTCAATGAAGAAAAAATTGAATCTGGGAAATACAAAGTTTGTTTAGAATATCATTTGGGGAATTGCTTGGGGGCTTGTGAAGGTTTCCAAAAACATGAAGATTATGAGCGGCAAATTACGCGAATTCGAGAGTTGCTCAACGGCAATTTCAAGACCGCCATAACCGAATTTGAGTTGTTGATGCAACAACAGGCCAAAATATTAGCATTTGAAAAAGCCCAGCGAACCAAAGAAAAATTAGATTTACTTAGGCAATATCAATCTAAATCGGTGGTGGTGCACCCCAGCATCCATAAGGTAGATGTCTTTTCGATTGTTTCGGATGAAAGTGCCGCATACATCAATTTTTTACAAATTTCGAATGGTTATATTGTTCGCTTCCACAATACAGAAATCAAGAAAAAACTCGACGAGCCCGATGCTGAATTGTTGGCCATGGCAGTGGTGGAGCTTCGACTTCGATTTCAGTCGAAAGCTAGAGAAGTTATTTTACCTTTCGAGATCGCATTAGGCGAAAAAATAGTGGTCACAGTTCCAAAAATAGGAGACAAAAAAAAGCTACTAGACTTGTCGCTTCGAAACGCCAAAATGATGCGCCTAGAACAGCTCAAACAAATCCAAATCACAGACCCCGATCGCCACACTGCCCGCATCATGGCACAAATGCAAAAAGATTTAAGACTTTCGGAAGAACCTCGACACATTGAGTGTTTCGACAATTCTAATTTACAAGGCTCGAATCCAGTAGCGGCCTGTGTGGTGTTTAGGAACGGAAAACCCGAAAAAAAATCCTACCGACATTTTAACATCAAAACCGTGATTGGCCCCAATGATTTTGCTTCTATGGAAGAGGTTGTTTTGAGGCGTTATAAACGTTTGCTCAACGAAGGGGAGGTACTTCCTCAGTTGATTGTTATCGATGGTGGAAAAGGGCAACTTTCTGCTGCAGTAAAAAGTTTAGAATTGCTAGGTCTCCGAGGAAAAATTGCTGTTTTGGGCATCGCCAAACGTCTTGAAGAATTGTACTTTCCTGACGATCCTCTACCACTCTATCTTGACAAAAAATCTGAAACACTAAAAATCATTCAGCAATTGCGAAACGAAGCCCACCGTTTTGGAATTGGCTTTCACCGCAACAAACGCAGCAACTCTGCCCTTCAATCCTCTTTGGAGAGCATTGATGGCGTGGGCGAGAAAACCAGCCAGCATTTGCTTCAACATTTTAAATCCGTAAAACGCATAAAAGCTGCTTCTATCAAAGAATTAGCGACAGTGGTTGGGAAAAGCAAAGCAAATTTGGTATTTTTACATTTCAATCCCAGTCCTCCGAAGTCATGAAAAAAATATATTTCCTACTCTTCTTTTTCTTTAACTATACCCTGGCCCAAACCCCATCAAAAGATCTAAAGGTTGGACTTCTATTGAGTGGTGGCGGAGCCAAAGGAATGGCCCATATTGGAGTGCTCAAAATCATTGAAGAGGCAGGCATAAGAATAGACTATATCGGAGGCACAAGCATGGGTGCAGTGGTGGGGGGACTTTATGCAGCAGGTTACACAGCAGATCAGCTAGAAACGATGATGCTCAATGCCGACTTGAGTGCGCTTATCACCGATCAATTTCCCAGGTCTAGCCAATCTTTTTATGAAAAAGAAGACTTAGAGCGCTATATTTTAACACTTCCCTTCGACGATTTTAAAATTCGCTTCCCCTCCTCTATTTCTAAAGGAATTCAGGTTTATGATTTGCTTGTAAAACTCACCGCACCCGTCCACCAAATTACAGACTTTAGCCAGCTCCCCATCCCATTTTTTTGTGTAGCCACAGACGCCGAAACAGGTCGCTCTCTATTGCTCGAAGAAGGGTTTTTGCCCCTAGCCATGAATGCTAGTGCAGCGCTTCCTAGTGTTTTTGAACCTGTTGTTATTGGAGACAACTTGCTTATAGACGGTGGCGTAATCAACAATTATCCTTTATATGAACTACAAAAAAAAGAAGTTGATTTTATTATTGGGGTGGATGTGCAAACAAGATTAGTGGACAGGAATCAGCTAAAATCTGCTTCAGAATTATTGCTGCAAATCAGCTCCTTTCCTCGATCAAATGAAATGAAAAAGAAGCGAGAAAAAACAGACCTGTACATCCACCCCAATCTACAGGATTACTCAGTTTTGTCATTTGGAAAAGCAGAAGACATTGTCGCATTGGGTGAAACCGAAGCCCGAAAACATCTAAATGAACTCACCACTGTAGCGCAACAACAACAAAGGACAACAACAAACAAAAAACAAGCTATAAAAGGAGATTCTATTCAGCTCAACCAAGTACACATTAAAGGCAACACTCGGCTGAGCCGTGCCTATGTGATGGGAAAATTGCGCCTAAAACCACCCACAAAAACCAACTTCGATAAACTTCACGAAGGAACGTCTAACTTAGCTTCAACTTCCAATTTTAGTCAATTTCGTTACACCCTAGAACCTGCAAATGAAGGCGTTGACATGCACCTCAACCTTACTGAAAATTCAAATCAAAGTCAAATTAGATTTAGCCTTCACTATGATGAGCTTTATAAGAGTGCAGCCCTGTTTAACCTCACCTCCAAAAGACTGTTGGCCAATAACGACGTGGCTTCACTTGACTTCATTTTTGGAGATCAGCTGCGTTACAAATTCGATTATTATATCGATAATGGATTTTATTGGAGTGTAGGGTTACGGTCGCGCTTTAACAAATTCAATACCAACCTCAGCAAGCAATACGCCATCGCCGCAGGAATTCCAAGCGTTGAATTCAATACTTTTCTTGTTTCCATAAGTGATTGGAGCCATAGCCTCTATGCAGAAACCCTTTTCAGAGAAAAATTCGCCCTAGGTGCTGGCATCGAACACAAAAAAATTGTGCAAAAGTCAAACGCACTGTTGGCCAGTAGCAATCAGTTTTTATATTTAGAGGATGCTTCATACTGGAATGGATATGGTTTCATGAAATTTGACACCCTAGACAGCAGCTATTTTCCAACAAAAGGGGCCTATATTTCGGGAAACATTTCTTGGTATTTCGATGGTCAATCACAGCGGTTTGACCGAACATTTAAACCCTTTTCTATTGCTAAAGCCCAAATGGGCATTTGCCTACCAATGGGCAATATGTTTTCCCTGCTTTTCACTGCCCAAGGCGGCTTCACCATCAACCCTCCTCAAAACAACAGCTTGGATTTTATTTTGGGAGGTTATGGCAATCATTTTATCAACAATTATGAGGCTTTTATAGGCTATGAGCCCTTAAGTTTTGGAGGAGATAGTTTTGTGAAAAGCGATGTGATTATAGACTACAACTTCACCAAAAGCCAACACTTAAAACTCAAAGCCAACTTTGCCAATGCAGGCGACGGAATTTTTATGAATCAAGAGTGGCTTAAGATTCGAAAAACGGGCTACGGAATTGGATATGGGCTCGAAACATTATTGGGGCCATTAGAACTCACCTATGCCTACACACCTGAGCTGAGCCAATCCATCTGGTATCTAAATCTAGGGTGGTGGTTTTAGGCATACTTTTTGAAATGTATGGCCAAAAACCTATGGCTTCATACCATTCAAATTTCTATTTTTGCAAAGTGAAAAAGTTTACGGCGCTACTCATCTTTTCGCTCCTCCTAAGCATTTCTTATGCTACAGCACAACCGGCTTCATCAAACACACCCCCTCAAGATTCTGCCTTCAAACCTGGCGAGTGGTTTCAATTTAGAATCCATTATGGCTTTCTAAACGCTAGCTTTGCGACCATTGAACTTCAAAAATCTGTTTTTCGTGGGGATACACTATACCATGCCATTGGGATTGGAAAAACTGTAGGTCTAGCTCGGCTTTTCTACAAAGTCGATGATCGATACGAAACCTACTTTAGATCAGCATCCGTGAGTCCTGTATATTTTATACGAGATATTGATGAGGGTGGCTACACCAAAAACGTTCGCATCGATTTTAACAAGCATAACAACATAGCCCAAATCCGAGATATCAAAAACAACAGCTTTCGGGAAGTTAAAACGGCCGAAGACGCACAAGATATGCTTTCGTCTTTTTATTATTTGAGAAACCATTTAGATTTTGAAAATTTAGAAAAAGGCTCGTCAGTCAGTATCAACATGTTTTTTGATGCCGAAAACTACAATTTCAAATTGGCCTACTTGGGTCGAGAAACCATAGAAACAAAATTTGGCCATATTCCATGTCTAAAATTTAGACCCTATGTGCAGTCGGGGCGTGTTTTTAAAGAAAGTGAAAGCCTCACGCTTTGGGTTTCTGCCGACAAAAACAAAATGCCTGTGCGCATAGTCGCCGATTTGGCCGTGGGCTCATTAGACGCAGATTTACATGCTTTTAAAGGCCTAAATCACCCTTTAGAAATTGAATTTTATGATGAATAAAGCTTTCTTATTTCAGGTTCTTTTCCCGCTGAGCTTATTGTTTTTGGCTTGCCAATCCAACAAAGAACCCAACCCTGAAGCCGTAAAAAAAGTGCCCATCATTAAGGAGTTTGGGTTTGTTTTAAACGATTACAACGTGGTTAGAGACACTGTGCATAACGGCGACACTTTTGGAACCCTTCTCGAGGAAAATAACATCTATTATCCTCAAGTTGGTGAGATAGTTGCCCAAACCAAAAAAGCCTATAACATACGTGCCATCAACGTGGGTAAGCCCTTTACAATACTAAAAAGTAAAGATTCTTTGGCCCAGGCCAAGTTTCTAATTTATCAACCCAACCCCATCGATTTTTTGGTGGTTTCACTACAAGATTCAATCTGGGCCGAAATGCGCCAAAAAGAAGTGACCATCAGAACCTTCGAGGCTGAAGGCGATATTCGAAGCTCATTATCAGAAACCATGGACAGGCAAAATCTGAGCCAATTGATTGCACTCGAAATGTCGGATATTTATGCGTGGACCATCGATTTTTTTAGGTTAGAAAAAGGGGATCGCTTTAAGGTGATTTACAGTGCCAAATATGTCAATGACAGTGTCTATGTGGGACATGATCGCATCCATGCCGCCTATTTCGAACACCGCGGCGAACCCTTTTATGCCATCGCTTTTGAAACAGATAAAGCCCGAGGAATTACAGAATATTTCGATGAAAACGGCAAAAATTTAAGGCGAGCGTTTTTAAGAGCTCCGGTGCAGTTTAGCCGCATTTCGTCACGCTATAACCTTAAAAGAAAAATTGCCTTTTATGGTCGGGTAAAACCCCATTTGGGCACCGACTTTGCTGCCCCCGTAGGCACCCCCATTCGAAGTACCGCCAATGGCACAGTGGTGAAATCGGGCTATACACGGGGCAACGGAAACTATGTCACCATTCGGCATAACGGCACCTACCAGACCCAATATTTACACATGAAAAAAAGAAGTGTTCGAGTGGGGCAGCATGTTAAACAAGGTGATGTTATTGGAACCGTCGGGATGACGGGCTATACCTCTGGCCCACATGTTTGCTATCGATTCTGGAAAAACGGAAAACAAGTCGATCCATTTCGGCAAAAACTTCCCGACGCTGAACCCATTGCCGCGTCGCTTAAAGAACGTTATTTAAACTTTATGGAGCCCATTAAAAACACCCTTGATTGTATCGAGTTTCAAAACACTTCAACCAATTTATACGCATCAATTCAATAGTTTATGAGTTTAGCCAAAATTAATCCTACCCACACAAAAGCATGGGAAAAGCTTAAAGTATATTTTGAAAAAACCGCTACAACAACCCTACAAGAGCAGTTTGTAAATGCGCCCGATCGTGCTTCTAAAATGCGAATCAAATGGGAAGATTTTTATGTTGATTACTCTAAAAACCGAATCGACCCAGAAGGGATGGCCCTGCTTGTTGAACTGGCAAAAGAATGTGGTCTCGAGAAAAGCATGCGCTCCTATTTTGGAGGGCAGCCCATCAATGAAACCGAAGGTAGGGCCGTTTTGCATACCGCCCTTCGGGCACCTGCTAAGGCACAGGTTTTTGTCGATGGAAAGAATATCATTCCAGAAGTCTATGCCGTAAGGGAGAAAATCAGAGCTTTTAGTGAAGCCGTAATTAACGGCCAACACCAGGGAAAAACAGGCCAGCCATTCACTGACATTGTCAACATTGGCATCGGGGGCTCCGATTTGGGACCCGCCATGGTCACTGAAGCCTTGGCTTTTTATAAAAATCATTTGAATGTTCATTTTGTTTCGAATGTTGATGGCGATCACCTCCACCAAAGCCTAAAAGACCTCAACCCTGAAACCACCTTGTTTGTGGTGGTTTCAAAAACTTTTACCACCCAAGAAACCCTCACCAATGCCCTTTCGGCCAAAAAATGGTTGTGTGATGCCCTTGGAGCAGATGCCGCTTCCCATCATTTTGCCGCCGTTTCTACAAATCTCCCCAATATTGAAGCCTTCGGAATTGACCCCCAAAAAGTGTTTCCGATGAACGATTGGGTGGGGGGACGTTTTTCGCTGTGGAGTGCCGTAGGGCTGTCTATTGCCTTAGCAGTGGGCCCAGATCATTTCGAAAAACTATTAGACGGAGCAGGCGCCATGGACGCCCACTTTAAAGAGGCTTCATTCGACCAAAACATTCCTGTTGTTTTAGCCCTTTTAAGTGTTTGGTATAACAATTTTTGGGGGGCCGAAAGCCATGCCATCATTCCCTACGCCCAGGCACTAAACGCGTTTGCAGCCTATCTTCAACAGGGTATTATGGAAAGCAATGGCAAAAGCACCGACCGAAATGGAAAAGCCATTGCCTACCAAACAGGCAACATCATTTGGGGGGCACCAGGCACCAACGCTCAACATGCCTTTTTTCAACTCATTCACCAAGGAACAAAATTGATTCCAGCAGATTTTATTGGCTTTAAAAAGTCTTTGTATAACGACAAAGACCATCACCAAAAACTTATGGCCAACTTTTTTGCCCAAACCGAAGCTTTGATGAAAGGAAAAAGTGAAAGTGAAGTGAGGCATGAACTAGAAGTAAAGGGAATGGATAAAGAAATGATTGAACAATTACTCCCTTTCAAAATTTTTGCAGGCAACAAACCCACCAACACTTTGCTGATTGAAAAACTCACACCCTATAATTTGGGCGCCCTCATTGCCATCTATGAACACAAGATCTTTGTAGAAGGCGTGATTTGGAATATTTTTAGCTATGACCAGTGGGGAGTAGAACTGGGTAAGGTATTGGCCAATAACATTTTAAATGACCTCGAAAGTGGTCAGGTGGACAAGCACGACGCTTCCACCACCAGCCTGCTTCAACAATTTATGAACACCTAAGCACTCTATTTATAGGTTTAAAAAAGCATTTCAGCCTCAATTGTTGGTAAAACCAAACCATTTGTTAATGTTATGTTAAAGTAATTTATTATACTTTTGATGCAAATTAATTAATAACTACACTAATGAAAAAATTATTTTTATTCATGACCGCATTAATGGTTGGTGCTGTTGGCTTTTCACAAGGCCTATCGGGAACTGTCGTTGATGCAACAACAGGTGCGCCGCTTCCAGGGGCAACCGTACTCGTTAAGGGAACTAGCAATGGTACCGCAACCGATTTCGATGGCAATTTTAGCTTGTCAGTTAGTGGTGCTGGAACTTTGGTTGTTTCTTACTTGGGTTTTGACTCGGCAGAAGTTTCTTTTGCAGGTGCTGCCAACTTGGGGTCTATTGGGCTTCAGGCTTCAGAAAATCTTCTTGAGGGAGTTGTATTGACCTCAGGAATTATTGACATTGCAAAGGAACGTGAAACGCCTTTTGCTGTGAGTCAGATTACTTCTCAGGAAGTTGCTTTGAAGGTAGGAAACCTAGAATTTCCTGAAATCATGAACAAAACACCCGGTGTTTACGCCACCAAGCAAGGGGGTGGTTATGGTGATTCTCGCATTACTTTGAGAGGTTTTGACCAAAGAAACACTTCTTTTCTCATCAACGGTCAGCCTGTAAATGACATGGAAAATGGTTGGGTATATTGGTCGAACTGGCAAGGACTCACCGACGTGGCTTCTGGAATTCAGATTCAACGTGGTTTAGGAGCTTCTCGATTGGCTGTGCCTTCTGTGGGCGGAACCGTATCGATTCTCACCAAAACAACTGATAAAGAAAAAGGGGGATCGTTAACCCAAATGGTTGGTAATGATGGTTACTCCAAAACCTCATTTGCCTATAACACAGGAGCAAATGAAAAAGGCTGGGCAGCTTCTATCCTCATCAGCAAGTGGTCTGGAGATGGATATGTGTATAACACTAGCGGTGAAGGTCTTACCTATTTTGGTGCAGTGGGTTATGCTCCTGCAGGATCTGCACACAAATTCAATTTCTCTTTCTTAGGGGCGGGCCAATGGCACCACCAGAGAGACGCTTGGGTTTCGATTCGTGACTATGAAAACTTTGGAGAACCAGGCATCGATGTGCGTTGGAACACCAACGGTGGAACGCTTAATGGTGAAGAATTTAACTTGCGCCGTAACTTCTACAACAAACCTTTGGCCACTTTTAACTGGGATTGGCAAATTTCAGAAAATGTAAGTCTAGCCACCTCACTATATGGCTCTGCAGGTCGTGGTGGAGGAACAGGGGGACGTGGCGCAAACTATCGTGCTGCTGCCATTGACCTTTATCCTTTCAACAAAGATCTTACAGAGCATTATTTAGAAAATGGCAGAGGTACAAGAGACGCCAATGGATTTATTAACTTTGACGCCGTTGTGGCTCACAACAAATCAATTACTCCTTACACAGGAAGCATTGGCAACTTTGAAGGATCTTTAATCGGTTCTAACGGATTCCGCAACGACGGCGTGAGCAGAGAAATTCTTGTGCGTAGAGCCTCCATGAACTCTCACGACTGGATTGGTGGTATTTCTAATCTTGATATCAAATCTGGTGACATGCGCTACAGCATCGGAGTTGACCTCAGAAAATATAAAGGTTATCACTACCGCGCCCTCGAAAACCTTATGGGTCTAGATGGCTATTATTCTACTGGAAACAAAAATTCTGCTGGTCAAATCATAGAATCAACCATCGAGGCTTCTCCCTTTAAAGATACTGGTCTTAATGGTCCAAAAATCGACTACTACAACACTGGTGATGTGGGATGGCAAGGGGTCAACTTCTTGGCAGAATATAGCGATGGCGGAACACTCACCGCTGTGGTTCAGGCTGGTGTTTCTAACCAATCTTTTAAAAGAGTGGATTATTTCGACCAACCTGGTAACCCAGAAAGTGTAACAAAGAATGTGGGTGGAGGCTACCTCAAAACAGGAGCCAACTATAACCTCAGCGAAAGCAGCAATGTGTTTTTCAATGCAGGTTACATTAGCCGTCAGCCCAACTTCGACGCTGTGTTCCCTAACTTTGCCAACCTTGTGAATCCAGATTTGCAAAACGAAGAAATTCGCTCATTAGAAGCTGGATATGGGTTTATTGGTGATAAACTACGTTTAAACGTAAACGTTTATTCAACCACTTGGGGTAACCGCTTTGTTTCTAGAAGTATCCCGCTTGCAGGAGGTGTTTCAGGTACAGCACAATTTAAGGATGTTGATGTGCTACACAAAGGGCTCGAAGTTGAAGGGAGCTACCGTGTAAGTGATGCCCTTCGCCTTAAAGGAATGCTTTCTATTGGCGACTGGCGCTATACTAAAGACTTTGATGCCGCCGTTTTTGATGACAACCAAGTGCAAATTGGTACTGGAACACTCTATACCAAAGATGCCAAAGTGGGTGATGCTGCACAATTCGTTTCTTATGTAGAAGCCGACTACCGCACAGGCCGTTTCAACTTTGATTTGGGATGGAGATTTGTCGATGATTTGTATGCAAACTATAGCATCACAGATTCTGACTTTTTACAGCCCAACAACAAAGGTGCTGTGAAGTTGCCTTCCTATAACTTAATGGATTTGGGGTCAACCTATAACTTCAGCTTGTTTGGAAACGACGCTTCGCTGCGCCTAAACATCAACAACTTGTTAGACGAGCTTTATATCGCCGAATCTAACTCAAACATTCATGCCACGGCAAGTTCCGAAACTTGGAATGGCATCGATAAAACCAACTATGTTTGGTTTGGGTTTGGAAGAACTTGGAACCTAGCACTTCGCTATAATTTCTAACTTTATTGGGGCAACCCTTTATACCAAAAAAACCCTCAGCTTTTGGCTGAGGGTTTTTTAGTTTTATAGATTTCGCTGCTATAAGTAAATTCTTATTCCTGCCGAAACGCTTAGGTTGGCCAAGGATTCTTTGTCGTCTCCTTCTAAAGTTACAGTTGTTGTAGTTCCATTTTTATTATTGGTCACTTTAAATTTTGACAACACCCCAGAGGCAAAACCAAAACGAGCTCCAAGGGCTATACTTTTCGAAATCATATATTGAAGACTACTCGAAATGTCAACCCCTAAAGTGTTTCCTGTAGATGTTAGGTCATTTGTTAGCTTATCGGCTACATCACTTTCAAAGCCCATCCAGCCCAACCCAGTGCCAAAACGCAACTCGGCTCGATTCTGAAAAAGGAATAGTCTGTAGTTGCCGTTAATCCCCAGATAGGAAATGCTGTTCGATCCTTTATAAGATATGTTTGAGGCCGATGCAGAAAACCGATCATAGGTGAGCCCAACGGATAACCCATCGTGGAACATATAGCCCGCTTCTAGGGTGATGTTGTCTCCACTTTTCAGGTCTTTCACTAAGTTGTAAATGTCGCCTGAAAGTGAGGCGTCAATTTTTGCGGTTCGATAACCAAACCCATAGTAAACATCGATGGTGAATTTCGAATTAGGTACTACCAGGTTGTTCATTTCGTTGGTGTTCAAGCTAGAGTTGGTTTGTGCGTTTGCAAAAAAAAGCGTCGTAAAAAGTAAAAAATAAAGAGGTTTTAGGGGTTTCATAAATTTAAGGTTTTAGAATTTGTAAGGGTTTTGGATATTTAAATTAAAAGTGTTGGTCGGGAGTTTAATGGTTCGCATTGAGTTCGTAAATGATTTCACGGATCAAATCGATGTTTTCTTGGGATTTTTTTCTTCCATCTATTTTTTCTTGAGCCTCAATGAGGGGTAGTTTTTCAGGATGGTTTTGCTTAACAAATTGCTTAAAATCTTTGGCGTTTCTAAACAAATCGAATTGCAATGATTTTAAGTCAAAAACCACTCCTTTTAGCCGTCTTGAAGCTGAACCAGCAATAATGCCTCCAAAAAATGCAGCTGCAGATGGCGTAAAATAATCTTCAAAATACAGATAGTTAGGCCCCAACTGCTCCACTTTGATGCAATAATTGCCATCGTCTTTCAGTTGCCCACGGTCTCTGGATGTGAATTTTTTACTAACTTGTTTGATACGGACATATAGGTTTTGTCCGTCACTGACTGCAAAATTACGTTTAAGGCGTTTTTTGTGGTCATTTTTAAAAACACGAACTACATTGTCTTGATGGGCACTGGGTTTTAATATAAATTGTGTAGAAGTATCTGAAGGCTTACGAGCTGCAAAGTCTTCGTATGTGGCATAAATGCCTTTTGGGTAAACAATTTGTGCTTTGATAGTGGGAAAGGTCATGCCAAAAACGGCAATGACCAAAAAAGTTTTGAGTGTGTTCATGGTTTAATGATTTGGTCTGTATAAAGATAACAAAATTATTTTAATGGCATGAGCTGTTGGGGTTTTTTCAATTCAAGAACGTTTATTTATTGGCACGAGACACAGCTCTGCCTAGCGGCAAGACAGGCTCGCGCCAGCAGGGGAGCAATGGCAAAGAATCCTATATAAATGAGTAAGATTTTGGGGTTCATAGCTTGTCAATTCATGGGTTATTGCTTTAAAATCTTTTTCGTTATCATCGTATTGTCTTTCAAATAGAATCGAACCCCATAATAGCCCGATGGTGCGCGACTAAGATGAAGAAACGCTATTCTTTGTGCCTGGTTAAAGGGCACCTGTTTTGCATAGTTGGTGTTGATGCCCACGACTTGTATGTGTGAAAGAAGATCCGAAACTTTTGCCGTCCACCTCAATACCACCCACCCTTTTGTAGGGTTTGGATAGACAGAAAATTGATTTTCTACTTGTAATTTAAAAGAGTGCTCTTGAACTGCCGCCGAAGGCTTTGTCACAGATTCTTTTGGACAATGGGCCGGATTATCACAGTTATAATAATACTGAATCTGATTGCCCGACTTGTCGTATTGAAAATAAACTTTGGTTTGAGACCAGCCAAAAAGTGTTGAAAAAAATAAAAGGGAAAAGAAGTAGCTTTTTTTCATCGTGTAAGCATTTAGGTGCCTACAAGTTACAAAAAAATTTCTTCCGACCAAAAAACCCACAAAAAAAGGGGGCTATGCCCCCTATTGTTGAATGTCTCTGTGTGTGGTTTAAAGCCACTCCACTTCGCCGCTGTGAAGCTGGTAAACGCCGCCCACAATGTCTATGTCACCCGCTTCTTTCAATGCTCTGAGAATGGGGCTTTGTTCTAGGATTTTAGCAATGGTGTTTTCCACATTTT